>NZ_JBDUCX010000123.1:0-19470 GCF_040003245.1 Chthoniobacter sp. | reverse complement strand
TTAGAGCAGGGGACTCATAATCCCTTGGTTGTGGGTTCGAATCCCACCGGGCCCACTTTGCCGGACGTACGGGAATGAACGCTTCCCCAAAAACGGTCGCCGTTGTCGGATCGGGAGCCTTGGGGAGTTATTATGGTGCGAAGCTGGCGCGGCAGGGGGCGGATGTGCGCTTTTTGATGCGGGCGGATTTGGAGGCGGTGCGACGCGATGGGTTGACGGTGCGGGAGAAGGGCGCGGAGTGGAAAGTGCCGGCGCAGGCGTTTGGTTCGACGGGGGAAATCGGGCCGGTGGATTTGGTGGTCATCGGGTTGAAGACGACGGCGAATGCGGACCTGGAGCGATTGATCCCTCCACTGCTCCACGAAAAGACGTTGCTGCTGACTTTGCAAAATGGGCTGGGGAATGAAGAACTGCTGGCGCAGCAGTGGGGCGCGGAGCGGGTGCTTGGCGGGCTGTGCTTCGTGTGCCTGAATCGCGTGGCGCCAGGCGTGATCGAATACTATGGGCACGGGACGCTTTCGCTGGGCGAATTTGGACGCGCGCCGATGGAGCGGACGCAGGCGATCGGCGCGATGTTTTCCGAATCAGGCGTGGAGACGCACGTGGTGGAGGACCTCATCACCGAGCGCTGGCGCAAGCTGGTGTGGAATATCCCGTTCAACGGTCTCTCCATCGCCACGGGCGGGCGCACTTGCGATTTGTTGCTCGCCGATGATGGGTTGCGCGCGCAGGTTCGCGGACTGATGGCGGAGACCATCGCGGCGGCGGGCGCGCTCGGGCACGCCATCCCGGAGAGCTTCATCGATTATCAAATCGAGCGCACTTATTCGATGGGGCCCTACAAGCCTTCGAGCATGATCGACTGGCAACTCGGGCGCGCGGTGGAAGTGGAATCGATCTGGGGCGAACCGTGGCGGCAGGGCAACGCAGCGGGAGTGGGACTGCCGCGATTGGAATTGCTCTATCAAATGCTTCGGCAGGTCACTTCGCGATGAGTGATCCGCATCAAACCAGTCTCGCGCTCAATCTGAAAGAGGATGGGCAGCCGCTCATTGATCTCAATGGGCTGAAGATCGACGTGCCCGGTCCGATGTGGTTTCGTGTCACCGTGGCGATCGTGGTGCTGATCCTCGCGCTCTATTCTTTCATCTGGATCACCGAGGATGCGCAGAAGCGGGGCAAGAGTGGATGCCTGGCTTTTCTTTTCATCTTCGCCGCCGGATGGCCGCTCTCTTTGTTGTGGTGGATTTGGTTGCGTCCCAAACTTGAAAAAACGCCAGCCGCGCCACCGCCGACATTACCCCCGGAGATCCCATGAGTGGCATGGGGCTTTCCATGGACGTCGAGGTGCTGCCGAAGGCGGTGCGCGATTATCAGCCGGAATGGGGCATCGTGCTCGGCTCCGGGCTAGGCATGCTGGTCCATGAAGTAGATGCGATCCTGAGCCTGCCCTACGAGGAGATCACGGGGATGCCGGTGTCGACGGTGCCGGGCCATGAGGGGCGCTTTGTTTTCGGTCGGCTGGCTGGCTGCCGCGTGATGATGGCGCAAGGGCGCGTGCATCTCTATGAAGGTTGCACGGCGGAAGAGGTGACGGCGACGGTGCGCTTCATGGAGAATCTCGGTGTGCGCAAGCTGCTGCTCACGAATGCCGCCGGGACGCTAAATCCGCAGTTCGCGCCGGGCTCGTGGATGATGCTGAGCGATCAGCTCAATCTCACCGGGACGTCGCCTTTGATGGGCGGGCCGAACTTTGCGGACATGAGCGCGATCTATTCGCCGGAATTGCGCGGGTGCTTTGCGGCTGCCGCGAGTGCGGAAGGGTCGACGCTGCACGAGGGCGTTTACGCGGGGCTGATCGGGCCGCAGTACGAAACGCCGGCGGAAGTGCGGATGCTCCGGATTCTCGGTGCGGATGCGGTGGGGATGTCCACGGTGCTCGAGGCGATCCAGGCGCGAGCGCTGGGGATGGAGGTTGCAGGATTTTCGTGTCTCACGAATTGGGCGGCGGGGCTTGGTGCGAAGCCGCTGAGCCATGATGAAGTGTTGAAAACCGGAAAGGCTGCTGCGGACCAAATGCTGCGGATTCTCATGCGGGCGTTGGGGAATGCTTAGTTCCGACGCCCCTCCGGGGCGGATGTGGTTGGTCACCTTACCGGTGGCTGACGCCACCGGCTAATCTCCATCGGCCCTCCGGGCCGAAGGCGGACGGCGTGCCTTAAGGGATCTCGCGGGAGCGGGGCTCGCGGTCCTTGGTCGTCGCGGTGCTGGGGGTGGTGACGAAGGGGCCGCCGGCGAGCGGGGCGGACTTGCTGAAGGCGACGTCGGGCATGTCGCTGGGACGACCGGCGAGCGGGAAGTCCTTGCGGAGCGGATAGAACGGGTAGCCTTCCCACATGAGGATGCGGGTCATGTCCGGATGGTTGGTGAACTTGATGCCGAACATGTCGTAGGCTTCGCGCTCGTGCCAGTCGGCGGTGGCCCAGATGTCACTCACGGTGGGGACTTCGAGTTCGTCCTCGGAGACGGCGAGCTTCAGGCGCAGGTGCAGTCCATCGCCGAAATGGTAGAGCTCGTAGACGACCTCGAAGCGGGGCTCCTGGCCGAAATGGTCGACGCCGCTGACGTCGAGGAGGTAGGTGAAGCCGAGCTCGTCCTTGCAGAAGCGGCAGACCTCCTTGATCGCGGTGCGCTCGACGTAGAGCGTGGTCTCACCGCGGAATTCGGTTTTCTGGAGGACCTTGAATTTGCCGGTGATGCCGGAAACGACGGAGGAAAGGGAAGCCGCCATGAATCAATTGGCCGATTTGGAGTACGAGGCGAAGAGTTCGCGTTTCTGGTCGCGGAGCGCGGGCTCGGTGTCGATCTTGCGCTGAAGTTTCATGAGGCCTTCGATGAGGGCCTCGGGACGGGGAGGGCAGCCGCTGACGTAGACGTCCACGGGGATGAGCTGGTCGATGCCCTGGAGGACGGCGTAGCTGCGATACATGCCGCCGCTGGAGGCGCAGGCGCCCATGGCGATGCACCATTTCGGCTCGGGCATCTGGTCCCAGATGCGTTTCACAGCGAGGGCCATCTTGTAGGTGACGGTGCCGGCGACGATCATGACGTCGCTTTGGCGGGGCGAGAAACGCATGACCTCGGCGCCGAAGCGGGCGATATCGAAACGCGAGCTGGCGCTGGCCATGAGCTCGATGGCGCAGCAGGCGAGGCCCATGGGCATGGGCCAGAGCGAGTTCTTGCGCATCCAGTTCATCGCAGCGTCAAGCTGGGTGACGATCACGTTTCCTTCGATCTTCGAGTCGTAAGCGACCGGGCTGGTCTCGGGCATGAGGGAAGTCTAAGGCGGGGGATTTTCGGGGCAAGTGCAATTTGTGAAACTTTTCACAAGGGCGGGGAAGTGCAGAGCGATTAGTGCTCAGTTACGGGGGTCGATGCACCGCCTCCAGTAAAGAGGGTAGGTCAATCCAGGATATTGCGCAGGCCGGGGCCGGCGGATTCGGCATTGTGGATGGCCCAGTCGAGCTTGGTCCGGGAGACGTGTTCGCGCTTCAATTCGTCAAGCACGCCTTGGAATGATGCTGGAAGGTAGGTGCAGTAGAGTTCGATGGCGCAAAGGGAATTGAACCACTCCCCCTGATCTGCCGATTTGGAAGAGGGCGCGGCGGTGAGCTGGGCGTAACGGGCAATGAGCAACTCCGCCCCTGTCTTTACGTGGGCCGCATTCGTCTCACCACATGCAGGATAAAAGGCGCGCGAACTTCCTGTTGCTCCATGGGGAGATGAAACTCGAATTGGTAGTCGCCCTGTGCAACTGGCCGAAACCATTGATCGAAGACGACAAAGCGACTGAGATTTTGTTTTGGCTGCAATGTCTGCTGGTCGCGCACAGACATGCCGCCGTGGTGGACGGCGATCGGCAGCTTCTTTTCCGTCGGCGAACCGGGATTCAGAACAAAGAAGATCGCTTGCTGGTTGTAACCCAGATCCACGGTCACGGCATGGTCGGTTTCATTGGTAAAGACACAATGCAGGACAACGGGTTCGCCGATGCCGTAGGCCGCCTGCTGGGTTTCCACTTTCAGGGCGAGATCTCCACCGTAGCCGGTGGAGGCGAGAGCAATAGCTCCGAGGATTAGGAGGGAGACGGGAATCTTCATGGTTGTGGCCCTGCTGGGGGCTCTCGGTTTTGAGTTCTAAAACAGATAGATATCTGCCATTTGCCCCTTCGAATACAGGAAGGTGCTGTCCGCATCTCCCCAACGGATTCTGACCGACTCGATCTTCTGGCCCTTTTTCAACTTCATCCAGAAGATCGCGCACTGGTGTTCGTTCTCCCTGAAGATGTTTCCCCCAGTTGGCTGAGCAACGATCCTCTCACCTTCTGAATCCGCCACGTCCACTTTCATCTTCGTGTAATCCATCGGCGGCGCTTCGGGTGGCATGCCTATATTGATGGATACGAACGCCTCGGAGCCTGTTCCTTTGTTGTAATCAAATGACTCGACCGCGATTCTCACATCGTGCCCATTCACCTTGTAGGGAACTCGCTCCCAGAAGGCCTTCGCGCTTCCATTTTGGTCTCCGAAGCTGAATTGGACGGCCAGAATCCAAATGAGGAACGCGTAGCATTTGGTCATTCACACACTTCACATCGATTTGCCGGATCGCGCAAGAGTTGCACTAGCCCCTTCCGCGGGTCTGCCGGTCGGCGTGCGTCGGGGGCTATTTTGTCGGCTCGACGATTGGGTGGTCGAGGTACGTCGGGTCGGCCACGCCTTGCCGGTAGGACTCGAGCGCGTCGGGCGTGGAATTGACGTGGAGGTTGCTGTAGCGGCCGTCGTCGTTTTCCCAGCGTTCGTGCCAGTAGACGCAAGCTTTGATGTTGGGATACTTCGGGCTCTTGAAGAGGCGGAAGGCGTCGCGCAGCCAGTCGGACTTGCTGCCGAGGGTGGGGAATTCGCCGACGGCCCATTCGCAGACCATCACGGGCTTGGTGGCGTCGATGCGGCGCAGTTCCTCGTAAGGCCAGTCGAGGAGCGGGAAGAATTGGGTCCAGTCGTCGTCGGCGAATTGCGCGCCGTAGAGGCTGAAGCCCAGCCAGTCGCAGTAGTCGGGGCCGGGGTAATATTCGGCGGCGAGGTTCCAGCCTTCCTGGGGCAGCGAATAATTCATGAGGTGCAACACCCACTGGACGTTGGTCGCGCCCTTGGCACGCACGCGGTCGACCACGTGACGGTAGGCTTTCTTGAAAGTCTCGGGGCCTTGGAAGTGCACCGGCTTGGAACCGGGAATGGGAGTGCTGCCGCCGTAGAGTTTGCCGCTCCAAGGGAACCATTCGCCGTTCATCTCGTTGGCGAAGGAGACGATGAGCGGGGAGCCAAAGGCGCGTGCCTTTTCCGCCCACATGTCGATGTAGGCATCGTGTTCACCGGCGATGATGCTGGTCAGCGAATACTTGTCGGGTCCGCGACCTTCGACGTATGGCTTGTCCCAGGGCGACCAGAAGACCAGAGGCACCGAGCCGTGGCGCGTGATGAGGCGGAGATTGTCGTCGGGGAATGATTGCTCGCCCCAATAGCTCGAGCTGGCGACGATCGCCTGGTGCTTGCCGACCATCGTCTCGAACTTCTCGATGGCCTCAAGGGTGACGGTGTCTTCCTTGTCGCCCCAGTCGATGTAGGCGCCGGTGTAAATGCCGTGCTGGGGAATGGCGAGGCGCTGTAGCGGATTGGCCGGCACGGGAGTGGATGCAGCCTGGGGTTGAGCCGGCGAAGGCGGGGGCGTGCCCGCCGAAGGAGGCGTGGAAGATGGATCGCAAGCGACGAGCAGTGAGGCCGCGGCGATGGCGATGAAGGTGCCAAAGCGAAATCTCATGCGCGGCTCGGGACGCTGGCCGTGCGCTCCAGTTTTCCCCACGCCACGAACGCGCCCTTGAACGCGCGGAAGATCGAGCGCCAGATGACCCAGGCGAGCAAGGGTCGATAGATGAACCGCATCGGCAGAATGAGGAAGGCCTTGTGCAGGCGTTCGCCATCCATCCGGCAGGCGAGCGCCGCGAGGAAAAGATCCAGCCCGAGCACGATGGCAAACCAATACCAAACACCGGCCATATGCCCAAAGAGGAGCGACCAGAGCAGGATGCCATCGACCAGCGGAGTGACGGCGACGAGACCGATCTGCATGAACCAGATATTCGGCAGGCTGAACCAGCCGAGCGCGCCGAAGCGCGGATTGAAGACGAGATCGCGATGCTTCCAAAGGCACTGCATGGTGCCGAAAGCCCAGCGGAAGCGCTGCTTGGCGAGCCCTGAGTATGATTCGGGTGCTTCCGTCCAGGCGACCGCATCCGGAGCGTATTCGATATGATAGCCGAGGCGATGCAGTGTGAGGGTGAGATCGGTATCTTCCGCCAGCGTGTCGTCGGAAAATCCGCCGGCGGCACTGATGGCACTGCGGCGCAGGGCGCTGATCGCGCCGGGGACGACGGTGATACAGTTCCACTCGGTGTACGCGCGCCGATCGAGATTGAAGCCGCAGATGTATTCCAGGCTCTGGAAACGCGCGATGAAGGTGCGCAAGTTGCCGACCCGGGCATTGCCGCTCACGGCGCCGACCAGCGGATGCGCCAACGGCTGGACCAGGGCGCCTATCGTGCACGGCTGGAACAGCGTGTCGGCATCGAGAAAGACAATGATCTCATGCCGGGACTGCGCGACGGCGTTGCGCAACGCGGCGGCCTTGCCTCGATTTTCCTGCCGGACGAGGCGGAGGCGCGGCTCGGTGGCGGCGAACTCCCCGATCTTCGCGGCGGTGTCGTCGCGAGATCCGTCGTTCACTACGATCACTTCCATTTCGCCCGCGTAGTCGGTCCCCAGCACGGAGCGGAGAGTCTTCTGGATGACTTTGCCCTCGTTGAACGCGGCGATCACCACGGACACCGATGGTTGAAAGGCTGCCGTGGAATCGATGCCCGTTCGATGATGGCGATGGGCGAGCCAGGCCACGAGTAGCGTGCGGGCGACGACCAGCCCGGTGGAAAAGATCATGAACGCCCAGAAGAATCCGACGATGCCGTGCCAGGCGCGGAAGCCGGTGCCGGCCACGAAACGCTCCAGCGGTTGGTGGCTCGCATCGATGGGCGGCATCAATTCATCGCGCGTCATGCCGAGCAATTCGGAAAGGGACACGATCCGGTCGCCGCGCGTGTGCAGGTAATCGATGATGCGGGGCAGGGCGGCGACGGTCTCCGACCGGTCGCCGCCGGCATCGTGCAGCAGGATGATGTTGCCTTCGTTGCGCAGGTCCCTCACGCGCTGGATGATCTCCTCGGTACCGGGTCGCGCCCAATCCTGAGGATCGATCTTTTCCAGCACCACCGTGTAACCAAGCTGCTCCTGCGCCAGACGGAGCGGAGCGAGTTCGGCGATGTCGGTGGGATTCGAGTCCGCGTTGTAGGGCGGGCGGAAGAGCGTGGTCGAGCGGCCGGTGATGCTCTCGATCAGCCGCTGCGTGGCCGTCAGTTCGAGTTCCATCTGCCACTCGGACATGACCGCGAGATTGCGATGCGAGTAGGTGTGATTGCCGATCTCGTGTCCCTCGGCCACGATGCGCTGGACGAGGCCGGGGTAATCCTCGCAATTGCTGCCGAGCAGAAAGAAGCAGGCCTTCACTCCCTTGGCGCGCAGGATGTCGAGAATTTTGGGTGTCCATTCCGGGTCGGGCCCGTCGTCGAAGGTAATGGCCACCTCGTGTTCGCCGCCCGCGCCTTGATGATAGAGAATGGGATAGGTGGCGAAGTCGGTGTAGTTCGCCCGCAACAGGCTCTTGTGCACCTCCGCCAGAGTGGCCTCGAAAGGATCGTCGGGCCGGGTGGGCGGCAGCCGGGTGCTATCGATCGTCACCACGCGCGCGCCATCCTCCCGCGAGGTATCGACGGTGACGATTTCCCCGCGGCCGACGTTGGTGATCGAGTCGCCGGCTTTGATCGCGCCCAAGGCCTTGAGGACACTCGGCGTCGGCAGGCCCTTGAGCTCCATTACGTCCCAGATCTGGGGGTCTTCCGTGCCCAACCGGGTGATACCGATGCCGCCGAATTCCGCGGCGCGCACGACGCGGAGATGGTTGTAGAAACTGATCGCGTCGAGAAAGCTGACCGTGTGTTCCCCACTCGGCTCGGAATATTGATACTGGCCGTTGAAACGTGGTGGTCCGGTCTCGGTCTTTTCACCGGTGGCGTCCACACCCGCGTAACTGGCGCGGCTCATGGCATCCTTGAATGTGATTGTCTCCGTCTTCTTCGTCGTGGTGTTCCAGTCGTAGGCGTAAGCGCCGAGCACCCCGATCCACTGATCGGGGTCGGCATATTGGACAATGACTTTCAACCAACCTTCGAGCCATGGCTGTGACGCAATCGGGCCGGGAGCGTCGGTCTCGGAATTCTCGTCATGCAACATGACGACGAAGCGATTGACGAAGGTTTCGAGGGCGGGGCGATTCGACTTTACGCCCGGCTGCGCGTCGGGATCCCCAAAGATGTTGAAGGTCTTGAAATCCTCGCCGGGCGCGACGGAGAACCACAACTCCATGCCGGCCTTTTGCAGGGCGTCGGAAATCTGCTGGAGGAAATCGGAGTAGTTATCGCGATAAGCGGGATCGAGCTGCTGCCAATCGATGATCACCCCGCCCGCCTTCATGCTGCGCAATTGCGCGAGGAGATCGCGGATGAAACGGGAGCGCTTGTCGGCGGTCCCGTTGGCGAGGTTCTCGACCGCCTCCGGCTGCCAGGTATTGCCCTGGAGATTCTCCAGCAAGGGCATGAGGGTGAGATGGTGCGCGGAGGCAAAGCTGACCAGGTGAGGATTGGGCTCCACGATGAGCCGGCTGTCTGTGCCTTGCAGCGAGAACCATTCGGGGGCGAGATGCGTGAGCGAGCTGGCATGGTCTTCGAGTGAAGCGCGGCTGTTCGGATCCCATTCGACGTAATAGCCGAGCCGAATCTCGCCCTTCGGATCGGGCGTCTTGCCCAACTGCCGTTTGATCTTATCCAGGCGATCCTGCGCGGATTTCGATTCGCTGTAGTAGCGCTGCCAGTTGATGGCGTTCGGGTCGTCCTGCTCGGTGCGATTGATCGCCGCCTTGAGCTGCTTTTTCAGCGGCACGACCGAGGCGGGCGTCTTGAGTTCGGGATGGGTGAGCAGAGTACGGAAGAACCAGACGACGGCGACAGCGACGAGCAACAACCCCACGACGAGCACGCGCCGCAAGCGCGGCCAACGCCGCCCATGCGGATCCTGGAAAATAAATGCGCCGCGATCGGGTTCGCTCATCTAGGGACTATTCAACGGACGGTCAAAGGGACATGCACGCCTTTCCGCCGTTCAATCCGGGTAGCGAAAGAAGGCGGCGGCGTTCCGGGAAGTGCGGGCGGCGAGATCGGCGAAGGATTCACCCCGCAGCTGGGCGACGCATTCCGCGACCTGGCGCGTGTAGGCGGGCTCGCATCGCTTGCCGCGAAAGGGCACCGGGGCAAGGAACGGGCAGTCGGTCTCGAACATGAACGAGTCCGGCGGAACCTGCCGCGCCGTCTCCTGGGCATCGGCGGCATTCTTGAAAGTGACGATGCCGGTGAACGAGACCACATGCTCGAGATCGAGCAACTCGTCGGCGTTGACTGGCGGTTTGCCGAAGCAGTGGAAGACGGCGCGCAGCTTGCCAGTGTAGGGGCGCAGCAGGGCGAGCGTATCTTCCCACGCATCGCGTTCGTGGATGACGATGTTGAGACCGAGTTCGACGGCGAGGTCGAGCTGCTGCTCGAAGACGATGGCCTGTGCGGTTTTTATGGCACCGTCGCGCACCGCGGCGGTGGGCTCCATGGGATCGCTGAGCGGCATCTCGGAGAGAATGGCATCCTTCGAGGCGAGGAGGTGCTTGCTGGGGAGGCGATGGTAATCGAGGCCGGCTTCGCCGATGGCGACTACACGCGGGCTTTGCGCCAGGATGCGCAACTCCTCAATAAAATTCTCGCCCGCCTCGACGGCGGAATTGGGATGGACGCCGATGACGGCATAGACGTTCGGATACTTCTCTGCCAGCTCCACGGCGCGGCGGCTGCCTTCCACGGAGGTGCCGATTGTATTGATCCGGGTGATGCCCGCGGCTTCCGCCCGCGCCAGCACGGCATCGAGATCGTCGGAGAAATCGGGGAAGTCGAGATGCGCGTGGGTGTCGAAGAGCATCCTCGACCTTACCACTGAATGACCGAACTCGCCCACGTCAACCCGCCGCCGAAGACGACGAGCAGCACGTAGTCGCCGACCTTCATCCGGCCGGTGCGGTTGGCTTCATCGAGGGCGATGGCGACGGCGGCGGCGCTGGTGTTGCCGTAGCGGTCGAGATTCACGACGAAACGCTCGATCGGCAGCTTCATCCGATCCGCGATGGCTTCGATGATGCGGAGATTCGCCTGGTGCGGAATGACGCAGGCGAGATCCTCGGGATCGAGGTTGGCATCGGCCAGGACCTTGTGCGCGGCATCGAGCATCGAGTTAATGGCCTGCTTGTAGGTCTCTTTGCCGTTCATCTTGATGCAGTTGAGGCGCGAATCGGCATTCTCCTTTGTGATGGGGAAACGGGAGCCCCCGCCGGGAATGTAGAGAATGTCGCTCAGGCCGCCGTCGCTCGCCATGAAGGTGCTGATGACGCCATGGCCGCCGCCGCGATGCCGTAGGACGGCTGCACCGGCGCCGTCGCCAAAGAGCACGCAGGTGTTGCGGTCGGTCCAGTCGATGATCGAGCTCAATTTATCCGCGCCGATGACGAGAATGGTATCGTAGGTGTGCGAGGTGATGAACTGCTGGGCGATCTCGATCGCGTAGAGAAAACCGGAGCAGGCCGCGCTAACGTCGAAACAGGCGGCATTCTTCGCGCCGATCTTCGCCTGCACGAAACAGGCGGTGCTGGGAAAAAACATGTCCGGCGTGACCGTGGCGACGAGGATGAGATCGATCTCCTCGGCGGTAATGCCGGCATTTTCCAAGGCGCTCAGCGCGGCCTTGGCGGCGAGATCGCTGGTATGCTCGCCCTCCGCGGCGATGCGGCGTTCGCTGATGCCAGTACGACTGACGATCCATTCGTCGCTGGTCTCGACGAGCTTCTCGATTTCGCCATTGGTCAGCACCCGTTCCGGCAGGTAGCTGCCGGTGCCGATGATGGAAACGGTCCGCTTGGACTGGTTGGTGGGCGTTTTAGGTTGAATCATGGGAGCGTTGCACGGCCTCGACGATGTGCGGATTGAGTTTGTGCTGGATGGAGGAACAGGCGGCGCGGAGGGCGTTTTTCACGGCCACTGGCGAACTGCCGCCGTGGGCGATGGTGCAATTGCCATCGATACCGAGCAGCGGCATGCCGCCGTATTCGTCGGCATTGGTGACTTTGCGGACCGCGAGGAAGCCCGGTTTGCAAAGGAGGGCCCCGACCTTGCGCAGGGGAGTGGCTGTCAGTTCACGCTTCAGGAGACGGAAGATGCTCTTGGCCAGCGCCTCGCTGGTCTTGAGGACGACATTGCCGGTGAAGCCATCGGCGACGACGACATCGACCGTGCCCTCAAAAAGATCGTGGCCCTCGACATGGCCGTGGAAGTTCAGGCCGCTGGCCTTGATGAGCGCGTGGCCGGCCAGGGTCAGGGCGTTGCCCTTGAATTCCTCGGTGCCATTGGAGAGGAGGCCGATGGTCGGGTTGGGCCGCTCCAGGACGTGCTCGCAATACACGGCCGCCATGAAGGCATTGTCCTTGAGATGCTGGGGGGTGGGATCGGGGTTGGCGCCGGCGTCGCACAGGACAAAGTGGCGGCCCTTCTCGGTCGGCATCATCGCGGCGATGGCCGGTCGATCGATGCCGGGGAGCATCCGCAGCTTGACCGTACAGGCGGCCACGGCGGCGCCGGTATTGCCCGCGCTGACCACGGCCTCGGCGTCGCCCGACTTGACCAGATCCACGGCCCGGCTGATCGACGAATCCTTCTTTTTGCGGACGGCATCGATCCCGCTGTCGTGCATTTCCACCACTTGCGTGGTGTGAACGATTTCAATGCGGGCGTCGTTGCAACGCTCTTTCTTGAGCAGCGCCTCGAGTTGCGTGCTGTCGCCGGTCAGGAAAAGCTTCGAGATCTGCGTCAGCTCACGCAACGCCAGGACGGCGCCCTTAACGAGGTCCGCGGGGCCGTCGTCGTGGCCCATCGCATCGAGCGCGATCTTCATGGGCGCATTTCGTGCGCGGGGAAATGTTTGTGCAAGTGCAAAAAGAAGCAGCCGCCCGCGCGATCAAGCGGGGCGGCTGGCGACAGTTGCAAAGAATTAAAGAGCCTCGATGGTGAGGACCTGGCGGCCTTTGTAGTAGCCGCAGGAGGGGCAGGCGCGATGCGAGGGGATCGAGCTGCCGCACTGGCCGCACTTGCTGAGCGCGGCGGCGTGAAAGCGATTAGCGGCCTTGCGCGTGCGCAGGCGCATCTTGGACATCTTGCGTTTTGGAACTCCCATATCGGTATTTTATTTAAGTTTAAGCTGATCGAGCGCGCCCCAAGCGTCCGGTTTTTCAGTGAGGGGTGCGTCGGCGGCTTCGGATTTGGCCCGAAAAGCGACGCCTTGACACACTCTCTCCCCGTTCCAGTCGCAATGCGGGTGGGGCGGAAGGGCGAGCAAGATGTCTTCCCTTATGGGTTCTGTCAAGTCCACCATTTCAGAACCTGTTAATTCGATCTGGCAGGCAAATTCCGGTACCCGCAGGGGATAGCGAAAATGTTCCAGGCAGCCGACACATTCGAGGTCGAGATCGACCCCGACCTCGCCCGTGGCAAAGAGCCCGCCTTCACTCAGGCCGACGTCGAGCGAATACTGGACGTCGCTCACGGGCTCCACACCGTGTTCATGCAGATCGAGGATCTTGCTGGGGTCGGTCCCCTCTACATGCAACCCTTCGTCTGGAATTTGGTTCAGATGGATTTTCATAAAGAGCCTTTCTAGCCTTTGGGCGTCGCGAACTTTTCCCGCAACGCCGCTGCTACTGATACTGGCACAAATGCGCTCACGTCGCCACCCAAGCGCGCAATTTCCTTCACAATCCGGGAACTGAGATAAGTGTATTTCTCCGCCGGCATGAGAAAAATGGTCTCAATCTGCGGCTCCAGCTTCCGATTCATGAGGGCCATCTGGAACTCGAATTCGAAATCCGAGACGGCGCGCAGGCCGCGCACCACGGCGGTCGCCTCCTGCCGGCGGGCGAAGTCCATGAGCAGCCCCTCAAATTGGGCGATGCGGATATTCGGCAGCTTGGGAGAGACCTCGCGGAGGAGTGCCATGCGTTCGTCTACAGAGAAAAGGCCCTGCTTCTGCTCGTTGAAGGCCACCGAGACGACGACTTCATCAAAGAGCGTGGCGGCGCGATTGATCACGTCGAGGTGACCGTTGGTAATGGGATCGAAGCTGCCGGGATAGATAACGCGTCTCACGCGGCCCAGCGTGCCGGGAGGCGGGGGAGATATGAAGAGGAAACTTTGCGGATTAAACCGCGAATGGACGCCAATGAACGCGAATTGGGCCGAGGATCACGTCTTCCATTCGCGTGTATTTGCGTTCATTCGCGGGTTTCCACATCACCGCTTGACGAGGGCCTCCTGGATGACACGGAGAAACTCGTCGAGCTTGTAAGGTTTGGTGAGGTAGCCCACCGCGCCGAGACGCAGCAGGTGCTGGACGCGGTCGCCCATGGCATCGGCGCTGACCATGACGACGGGGATGTGGCGGACGGACGGGTCGGCCTTGAGCCGGTGGAGCACTTCGTCGCCGGTCATGTCCGGCAGGTTCAGGTCGAGCAGGATGAGATCGGGCTGGTGGGAGCGGGCGAGGTCGAGGCCGATCTGGCCGTGCGTGGCCGTGATCAGCCGGTACTGCGGCCGCGGATTGAGGATGCGCTCGACCAGCCGCAGGTTCAGGTCCTGGTCCTCGATGTAGAGCAGGGTGTGCCGGCCATCCACTGCCGGGGCGGGAGGGGATGCGGTGACGACGGGCGTGTCGGCCACCGTCGCGGGTGAATGCTGGGCGGCCACCGACAGGTCGTCGGCGCGGGGGAGGGTGACCCAAAAAGTGCTGCCTTCGCCGACATGGCTCTCCACATTCAGTTCCCCTTGCAGCGCCGTGACGATACCACGCGAAAGCGCCAGCCCGATGCCCGCACCCTCGATGTCCGTGGATTCCGCGCCGAGTCGCTCGAAGGGCAGAAACAGGCGGGCGAGTTTATCCGGTTCGATGCCGCGTCCAGTGTCGGCCACCGTCATGCGGACGCGTGGGCCGTCCACCCGATAGCTGACCGTCACCCGTCCGGCGGAACGATTGTATTTCACCGCGTTGGAGAGGAGGTTGAACATCACCTGGTGCAAGCGCTGCCGGTCGGCGAGAACCTGGAGTGGCGGCGTGGCGGCAGTGTCGGGTTCGAGCAGGATCTGAATCTCATGGCGTTTGGCCAGCGGGAGGATGCTTTCGATCGCTTCCCCGAGGAAACCGTGGACTTCGATGGGCTCCGGCGTCAGCGCAAAGCGACCGGCGTCGATGCGCGAAATATCCAGCACCTCGTTGATGAGCGAGAGCAGGTGTTTTCCGGCATTTGAAATGTGCTCCACGCTCTCAGCGAGACTGGGCCCGAGCTGCTGCTCGGCTTCCATCAGTTGCGTAAAACCGAGGATCGCATTCAGTGGCGTGCGGAGCTCGTGGCTCATGCGCGAGAGAAATTCCGTCTTCGCGCGGCTGGCCAGCTCGGCCTGTTCCCGCGCTTGCCGGATATTTTCCTCCGCCTTCTCGCGCTGGATGGTGGCGGTGAGCACATTGGCGACCGACTGGAGAAAATGGACATCGTCCTGGACGAAGGCGCGCTGCGTCGCGTTGAAAGCGGCGAGCACGCCGAGCGGTCCTTCGGCGCCCTCGACCAGCACGCTCAAGCCGCTCTTGAGGCCGGCCGTGACCACGGCGGAGGAGGTGGAGAAACGGGTCTCGGTGGCGTAATCGTTGACGATGACCGCTTCGCCGGTGAGGAGCGTGTAGCCGGATTGCGAGCCGCGTCCCACGGGAACGCGATTGCCGAAATTGGTGTCCGGCCAGCCCGCCTGGGCTCGCGCGATCAGTTCCTTGCCATCGCGGGTGAGGGCGAGCAGCGAACAACAGTCCACGCGCAAGACGGTCTGGATCACCGCCATCGCATCGTCCATGAGCTTGCCCAGGGGCGCACCGGAGAGGGCGCGCTGGCCGAGTTGGGCCACCGCTTCCTGCTGGTGGGCGCGGTCTTCTATAACCGCGGAGGCGCGCGCGAGTTCCGCCGTGCGCCCGGCCACGCGCAGTTCGAGGTTCTCCTGGGCTTGGGCGAGTGCTTCCTGGGCCTGGTGCCGGGCGGTGACGTCGGCGAAGAAACCGACCATGCGTCCGATCTGCCCACGCCGATCGAGGAAGAAATACCCTTTCGACTCGACGAAGATATAATCCGCGCTCTTGTGCCGAACGCGGAACTCGAGCTCGAAGGGATCACGCGTGATACTCACCTGCTGCACCCGCTGATCGAAGAGCGGCAAATCATCCGGGTGGATCAGTTCACGAAACCGATTCAATCCCCCAGCCATCTCGACGAGGGTGTAGCCGAGCATGCGCTCCAGGTCGCCCGCGTAGTTGACTTCATTGGTGAAGGAGTTCCAGTCGAAGAGCACCTGGCCGCTGGCGCGGATGGCCGCGTCGTAGCGATTCGCCCATTCGATCCGCTCGATTTCGTCGCGCTTCCGCTCGCTGAGATCGCGGACGATCGTGGAGAGAAACTCGACGTTGCCATCCGCGTCGCGATGCGAGAGCACCACTTGAGAGACGGGAACCTCGTGCCCGGCGCGATGCAGCATGGCATTCTCTCCGCGCCAGTAGCCGTCGCGGAGGGCCGTGGGAATGGCCTCCTGCAGCATGATCTCATTGGCCCAATCGGGATGACAGGCGGAGAGGTGAAAATCCAGCGGCTCGCCGGCGTCGAGGCCGATCATTTTGCGGCCAGCGGCATTGATGTAAAAGGGGTATCCCTCCACGGTGGCCATGCCCACGTAGTCGGTGGTCGCCTCGAGGATGCGGTCGAGCCGGGCCTGCGCCTCCTCGGCGGTGTGCCGGATGCTGATGTCGCGCGAGGCCACGAGCAGGCGAATGATCTGGCCGGTCGCATCGCGCATGAGGCAGGCGCGGCTGTCGAGGGTGATCCAGGCGTCGTTCCGGTCGCGAATGCGATATTCGTAGGAGAGCCGCGTCGCGCCCGTTTTCATCGCCTCGTCGTAAAGGAGGACGATGCGCTCGATATCGTCGGGATGCGCGCGTGTTCTCCACCAGGCATGTGCCGCGTGATATTCATCGGACGCCTCCCCGAGCGCTTCGATGAAAGCCGCATTGTAGACGACCTTGTTGGTGGCCAGTTCCCAATCCCAGACCATGTCGTGCGTGACCTGGCTGAGGAGCTCGACCGAGGCGGTATTGCTCCCCGCCGAGGGGGGGCGGTCGCTGACGTCGGTCAGGAAACCGATGAACCCCGAGAAGACGCCGTTGGCATCCTGCGCGGGCGTGCCGTGTTCGGTGACACGGTGGTAGTTGCCAAGATCGTTCCGCCGCCGGTATTCGAGAGCGAAGCTTTCCCGCGTTTCGAGGGCGTGTCGAATCGCCGCCGCGTAGGGTTCCTCGTCCTCCGTATGCACGGAACCAAACCAATCCTTGGCGAGGCTGGCGGTACTTTCGTAGCCGGCGAAAGCGAGCAGCGCCTTGTTGAAATAAACCGGCGCGCCGCTCGGCTCGACCACCCAAACCATCACCGGCAGATCGTCGAACATCCGCGGGTCGAACTGGATTTTGGCCAGCTTCATCCAGGCCTAGAGGGGAGCCGGACGGTTCATTGTTCGGGCAGGGGCTGGCCCCTGGTTTCCGGGCCGAACCAAATGAGGACCATGCCGACAACATAGATGCCGGCCATGACCGACGCCGCCTTGGGAAAGCTGCCGTCGAAGAATTTCATGAGATTGGCGGTTTGCAGCCCGCCGACGGCGGCGATGATCCGGCCAAAATTGTAGGCGAAGCCCTGCCCGGTCGCGCGCACCGCGGTGGGCATGAGTTCCGGCAGGTAGAGGGGGAAGAATCCGTAGAACGAGGCGGTCACGACGCCGGCGACGAAGGTCGAGAACAGGAAAAAGTTATCGTAGCTGCTGTTGCACTGGTAGAGCAGCAGCGTGCCGCCGATCGACGTGACACAAAGTGCGCAATAGGTGATGCGGCGGCCGAAGCGTCCGGCGGCGAGTGCGGCGACCATCGTGCCGACGATCGCGCCGATGGAAAGCCAGATGAGCGTCCATTCCTTCGCATGCAGGGCCGTCGGAGCGAGTTTCTCGGTCACCCACTTGGGGGCCCACTGCGTGGAACCCCATGTCCCCAGCAAAGCGACGGCGGACAACGCCGCCCCGAAGAGCATCAACCGAATGAGCGACCGGCCCCGCCCCGGAGCAAGGCTGCCCGCGGCTTCCGCCCGCTGCATATACCGGCGGACGGGGTGGAGGTAGCCGACGAGTGCCACGGCCAGGCCGACCACGGTGATGGCTACAGCGGGCACCGGACTGACGCCCGCTGGTGACCAGGCCCAGATGATGGCCAGTGCGGCCACACTGCCGATGAGGACGCCCAACAGGTCCACGCGCGCCCAGTGGGCCGTGGCCCCGCGCGCGTGTTCGGCCTTCCACTTTTCGGATTCCGGCACAAAGAGCAGGACTCCGAAGTTGAGGAAGGCGGGCAATGCGCCGCTGATCATGAGCAGCCGCCAGGCGGAGTTGTCGGTGAGGTACTTCACGGCGGACGGGGAGATGCCGATGGAACCGAGGGCGTGTTGCGCCGAAGTGATGAAGCTCAGGAGCACCATGCTCAGGATGGCGACGAGCAGATAGCCGATATTGGCGGCCGCGCCGATGAGGCCGGCGGTCACCGCCCGCGATTTGCCCGACCATACTTCGTTGACCAGAGCGACTCCCAGCGACCATTCGCCACCCATGCCGAGCGAGGCGATGAAACGCAGAAGGGTAATCTGCCAGGCTTCGGTGGCGAAGCCGCACAGTCCAGTGAAGATGGCGTAGGTAAAGATGCTCAAGGCCATCGCCCGCACCCGGCCGATCTTGTCGCCGAGCCAGCCAAAGAGCACGCCACCGCTGGCCGCTCCCACGAGAAACACCGCGATGATCACGCCAAACCACTGGCTCACCAGGGTCGTCATGTCCGCCGCCGAGACGTGGTCATTGTGGAGCAGGTCTTTTAGGGCGGGCTGGCCGATGAGGGGAAACATCCCCATCTCGAAGCCATCGAAAAGCCACCCGAGAAAAGCGGCGAGGAGCGTCAGGACATTGCGGCGGGAGGTGGAGGAGGGCATTCGTTGCTACGTATCAGAACCCCTTCGGCACAGCTTCTAAAAAATATGGCTGATGCGCAGAAAGCGTTTTGCCGGGGAGCGCTCCGGTTATGATTCTGGAAAATATCCGGGCCTTGATTTGGCTTGATTGGCCTTGATTGGCCTTGATTGGCCGGCGACCGCCGAACGAAACGCTCGTGCCCAAGCTGGAGCTTGGGAGCGCACTTGTCCTGGGAGCTCCAGCTTCCCCGAGCTTCGCACCGCTCGAAGCTGGAGCTTTGCAGACTATCGCATTCCCAAGCTGGATGAGCTTGGAACGAGGGCGGTTTTTCCAAGGCTTGATATGGCTTGATTTACCTTGATTTCGCTTGATCGCCGGCCACCGCCTTGGCCGGCCCTACGGCTGGCATTGGCGAGGTGGGCGAGGTGAGCGAGGTGGGCGGGAGACGAGAAAAAATGGAGGCACGATTAGATACGATTAGGCACGATTACTCTGGATTGCGTCTCAACGAGCGTAGTCTGAAGGTCGATCCGGCCTTCGTTCGTGTTCGCGTCCTCCGTGGTGAAAAATTCGCACCTTGAATTGGCTTGAGGAGGCTTAAGGCACCTTGAAACATCCAATATCCAATGGAGGAGACGTTTTGCCACGCGCTTGCGCCATTGGGTGTTGGATGTTCTGTTTCACGTCTTTCAATTCAGGTGAGGCTGCTGTGGCCGTAGGAAGTGGGCGATCTGGCTGGGGCGAGGGTCTTGGGATGGTCGGAGTTCATGCGGGGAAGTGTGGCATGACTTGGCGGAAAAGGTGCCTTGCTCCATTGGTTCCATTGGCTCCATTGCGGAAAATTCGCGCGGCGCGCCCTAAAACGGGGGCTGCGGGAGCATCCAGGCAGCAAAAAGCCCCGCCGGGTGGGCGGGGCTTTTGGAGAGACGTGGGAGACGTCGGGGTGAGCCGGATCAGTCTTTGCGTTCGACGACCACGTAGCGGCTGCTGCCTTTGGTCGAGACGCGCAGGAGGACCTTCTTTTCCTTCTT
>NZ_JBDUCX010000122.1:0-19519 GCF_040003245.1 Chthoniobacter sp. | reverse complement strand
GCGCTGAAGTCGATGTCCTTGGGCGCGCTGACGAATGACGATCTGGTTGCCCTCAAACAGCTCACCAAGGAGTATGCCTCGTGGGACTATTCCGGCCGTCCCGTGGCGTTCCGGGAACGTCTCGACTACGATTCATTCGAGCCCCAGCGACGGATACTGCTTAAGCTGGCTGAAGAGCGTTGGCATGGCTTTTGGGGTGACTATTGGCGCCGGCGCGGGGTCAGCGATCCCAAATTGCTCCGCGCCCTTTCCCCGAGGGACTTCTGGCTTCGCTACCATAGCGGAATGGAGCCGGCGCCCGGCAAGCAAGGCGATGCCCATGGGGGACGGATTTCCGTGGACATCCATGCCATCACCGAAGCGCGCGGATTCGCTTACGTGATCTATCAAAGCGCGCATCGGGGGCTCGATTCGGCCGCCGAAGAGCATTTTCAAGTCCTGCGTGCGCGGTGGTTGAACGGCGAGTGGCGATTGGTGGCTTTTCCCAAAATCACTGCGGGTCTCCGGCGGCAATTGGAAGCGGCCAGGACGGCGCGATGACATTCTCCATGTCCCGAATTCCGGAGGACCGACAGGTGCGTTCGTAACGCAGGATGCCAGACGGCTGTGAATGAGGTATCGTGTGTCGTGAAGAATTTCTACCCCCTCTGCTGGGCCCTGCTCGCCGGGGCGATATTGTGGCTCGATTATTTATCTGGATTTGCCGTCGTCCTCGCCGTCCTTTTGTTTTTCCCAGTGGCGCTGGCCGCGTGGTTCAACGGCAGACGGTGGGCGTTGGTTCTGGCCGTAGGGGCGCCTTTGGTGGATCTCGGCTTTTATTTCATGTGGGCTACTCCGGTGACGGCCAATGAGGCCGCGATCACTGCCTTGATCAGAATCGGGACGTTTTCCTGCTTCGCTCTCCTCATCGATCTGGTGCGCCGCCAAAAAGCCGAAATCGGCGTTTTGCAGGGCATTCTTCCTACCTGCGCCTGGTGCAAGCGGATTCGCGATGCGGACGACCAATGGCAAAGTATGGAAGCATATATCTCCGCGCGGTCGGCCGCGGAGCTTGGTCATGGCATATGCCCGGAATGCGCGCAGAAACATTTCCCCAAATCCGTCCAGTAAGACTGTCCAAAAATGGCAGGTGTGAGGTGGCCCGACGACGGCCCCGTCACGTCGCATTGCGTTCGTCGCGCCCGGTTGTTGCTTTGTTCCAGTGATGCATTCGTTCAAACGCCGCTACTATCATTGGCTTCGTCACATCCCGCGGCGCCGGCATCTCAAGGGCGGCCGTCTGCACCGGCTCCTTGGCGAGAGACTGTTCGCAGAGGCACTTTGGAAGCCCACGCGCCAGACGGTGGCCGGCGGCCTGGCCCTGGGTTTATTTGTCGGCTTCTCCCCGACGATGGGCATCCAACTGATTCTTTCCGGTGTGGCGGCTGTTTTTCTCCGCGTGAATATCCCGATGGCCCTGGCCGGTTCATTCGTCACCAATCCCTTCAGCGCGGCGATCATCTACCCGCTGGAATATCAATTGGGCATCTGGCTGGTCGGCACACCCCAACCGCGCGACTTGGAAGGCTACGCGTCGGCCCTGCGCAACTTCGCCCGCTACGCGCGACCGCTGTGGGCCGGCAGTCTCGTTTTCAGCAGTTTGGCGGCCGCGCTTGCTTACGGTGGAATAACCCTGCTTTGGAATGAAGCGCGGACGCCGAAGACTGCACCCCAGCTGCCTGACGAAACACCGCCTCCGCCTGGGACCGCAAATCGCCCCTGATCCATGGATCGTTTGCCGACACCGATTTGCCCGCCACGCCTTACTTGTCCTCCCGCACGATCGTCACGGGCGTCCCACGGCGCAGGAGCAATTGGAGTTCGGCGAGATCGTCCTTGAACATGGCGATGCCGTAGGGCGGAACGTCCGGATTGGGCGTCGGTGTAGCCGCCGGTGTCGTTGCCGTGGCTCCGCTCGCCGCTTCGCTTTCGGCCACCTCCACGGCGCCGTTTTCCACGCCGTCTTCTTCGGAAACGCCGTACAGGATGCAACCCGGCCGGGCGAAGTGCACCCAAGGCGTGGCGCCTTCGGCATGGTCGGCGCTCGGCAGCACGCGCGCGCCGTCTTTCCAAAAAGTAGTCGCGGTGACTTTGGTGGTGATGCGGGTCTGGCCCGCTCGCGGCAGGTTGATCGATTGAATGGGGTACTGCTTGAAGAATCCATTTCCGTGGTGCACCACCACCCGCTGCTTGGGTAGGTCAATTGTGACCGTAAAATCGCCGTCCGGGACGAGCAGACGCTCGCCCGGATGGATCACCGTCGAGTCGAGAGCGTTGGCCCGCATGATCATCTCCGGGCTGGAATTGAGCTGTCGCGCAATGCGGGCCAGCGAATCGCCGCGCCCCACCGTATATTCCGTTTTGCCGTAAAGGTCGTCCCGGGAGAAAAAGAGCTCGGTGTTGATTTCGCCCAGCAGCTCCCTGGCGTCGTGGGTCGCCGGCGCTTGCGGGTAAATGTGGAGTTGATCCTCGAGGAGCGTTTGCGCCTCGACCAGTTTGCCGGCCGCTTGCAACTTGCGCGCTTTTTCCACCTCGGCATCGATCGGGTTGGGGGGGGGCGGCGGGCGTTGGGCCGCCGCCGCGGTGAACAACTCCGGACGTTCATGTCGCAAGGGAAAACGGACGATGTAGGAGAAATATCCCGCTGCAAAGCCGATGCTCAACGCGACGACGGTCACAATGCCGACGCGCGAGTTTCTCATGATCGTCCCGCGCGCTTGGGCGCACGGGGGCGGGCGTGATGGTTCATGGATTTCGGAGTGAGGACATGGATGGGCAATGGGACTGGTCGGTGTTGATTCATAACGACATCGCGGGAGGCGCCGTTGTTCATCTTCAAAGTAAATCTGACGCACTTCACCGGATCTCGTCTGCGGATGCGGCCGGCGCGCGGCCAGTTGAGAGCATTTGGCACACATCATTCGTATTCGCCGTGTTCTGCGGACGCAAAAAAAAGGCGGGACCGGCAGACCACGCAACCGCCTTTGGCCGTGCCGCCCTCACCCGCACCGGAGATCACGTCAATGCTTCACCAAGGCGCGCACTACGCGCTCGAGGGTCAAGCCCTGGACCAGGATCGAAAAGATGACCACGATATAGGTCACGGCCAGCACCGTGTCTCGTTCGGGGCTGGGCGGCAGCGACAGAGCGAGCGCCACGGAGATGCCGCCACGCAAACCGCCCCACGTCATGATCGTGACCGCGCCCGGCGTGAACTCCCGCCAGCGCCGGATCACGGTCACGGGCACGACCACGCTCACCCAACGGGCCAGCAGAATCGCCGGGATGGCCAGCAGTCCCGCAAAAAAGAGATCGCGGGTGAAGGCCAGCACCAGCATCTCCAGTCCAATCAGCACGAAGAGAAGGGCATTCAGGATTTCGTCGATCAGTTCCCAAAACGCGTCCAGGTTATGGCGCGTCGTGTCGCTCATGGCGAACCGCCGGCCATGGTTGCCGATGAACAAGCCGGCCACCACCACGGCGATCGGGCCGCTGACGTGAATCGCCGCTGCCAGCGCGTAACCGCCCATCACCAGGGCGAGGGTCAGCATCACCTCCACACGGTAATTATCCACGCTCTTCAGCAGGCGATAGGCGATCCATCCCATCCCAAATCCAAACACCGCTCCACCCACCGCTTCTTCGAGGAATAACAGGCCGATGTGTCCCGCGGACGCGTTCTGGCCGGCCACCGCGATTTCACTCAGGACGATGAACGCCACCACCCCGATGCCGTCGTTGAACAGCGACTCCCCGGCGATCTGCACTTCCAGGGCGCGCGGCACTTTGGCGTCTTTCAGGATGCCGATCACCGCCACCGGATCGGTCGGCGAAATCAGCGCGCCAAACAGCAGGCACCACACGTAACTCAGTTCGAATCCCAGCCAGCCGAGCGCCCAATGAATCAGCGTCCCGAAGACAAACAGGGAGATCACCACCCCCGCGACCGCCAGCGTCGCGATCACGCCTTTGTGATCCGCCAGATCGTTCAGGTCGATGTGCAGGGCCCCTGCGAAGAGCAGAAAACACAGCATGCCCTGCATCAGCGCATTGCCGAATTCGACTTGCCGCAGCAAATCCTCGGCGCCTTCGCGGATCCATGGCGCGAAATGCCCGGCGATGATCAACGCCAGCGAAACCAGCAGGGCGATCAGCATCACCCCGATCGTCGCCGGGAGCTTGAAGTAGCGGTAATTCAGGTAGCTGAAGATCGCCGTCAGCGAGATGAGAATGGCGATGATTTGGAATAGGGTCATCAGGCAGGGAGTTTGCGGCAGTCATGTTCGGAGGCCAGCAAATCGTGCGGTCAATTCTCTGTTTCGGGGAATGGTCCTGACCGGCATCGCCCTCAAACACGGACCTGGCAAGTCGGTCGATGGCGCGTTCCGCACGGTGCATCGTCAAGCGTGAGGTGGAGGGTTCACCACGAAGACACAAAGGCACGAAGGAAGCAGCAGTCCTGCATAGGAGACCTTCCCGTTGCCCCTTCGTGTCTTCGTGCCTTCGTGGTGATCTTCACTCCCTGAATTCGGAGTACTTCTTGTTGCTGCCCTTCGCCTTCTCGACGGGATACTTGAGCGCATTCTTCGCCATCTTCCGCTGGATCGCCGTCGGCAAATCCACGCCGACTTTGTCCGCGAGCTCGATGAGATAAACCGCCACGTCCGCGAGTTCATCGGCGATGTCCTCTTGCCGCGTGGCAATCCGCTCCTCCACCTCCGCCGGCGATTTCCAAAGAAAGTGTTCCAGCAATTCACTCGCCTCAATGGACAACGCCATCGCAAGTTCCTTCGGCTGGTGAAATTGGTCCCAATCCCTCTCATCCCGAAACGCCAGGATCTGGGCACGTAATGCGTCAAAGGTCATGGCGGCATGCTCTGAAAAAGACTGCGGTAAGCAAGAACATGCCATAGTGTCTTCCAGCACAGACGACTGCACGGTGCCTCTCTTTCATCGCGTTTCCGTATGAAAATCTTCCCGCTCCTGCTCGCTTTGTCGCTCGCCGCCTTTACCTGCTGCCCAGCCCGCGCTGTCGGCGATTTCTCGGAAATCAAACTCGGTGATCAGGATCAATCCGGCCAGGTTTTCGATATTCGTTCCGAGGAACTCGCCACCGGTGAAATCCAGTTCCACATCACCGCGCCTGACAAGAAAGCCCTCAGCGGCAAAAGCCCGACCATCGCCCTCAGCATCGTCAAAATCACCCGCGGTCCCGATGGTTTTCTGACCGGCGAAAGTGTCAGCCCAGTTCGTCCTCTGGAAGCGCGGCATTCCGGCAACTCGATCACCTGCACATTCATCCTGACCCGAAAAGAGCTCGACGATCCCGATCTCTGCTTCACCTATTTCATCTACGCCGAAGCCATGGTGAACGGCAAGATTGTCCCTATGGCATCAGTCTCGATCCGCTACGCCCGGCTGCAAAAACTCCTCAACCGCGCCGGCGATTGAGTTGAATTCCTCGCCTCGCTTTGGGAGCAGGGGTTGTTCACCCGGCCACCCGCTCGACGAAGAGGCGCGTTGATGAAGTCGGAAATCCTGCTAGATGCTGGGGATATGAACATCCGAGCCGTGATCCATAAAGCGGAGGAGGGCGGTTTTTGGGCCGAAGTGCCGGCCCTTCCCGGCTGCGTCACCCAGGGCGAGACGATGGAGGAACTGCGGGCGAATTTGAAAGAAGCCGTGGAATTGTGGCTCGAAGCGGGTTCGCCCGACGAACCTCTGGATGCCGAGGATCAGATTTTGGAACTGGTGGTGTGAAACAGGTGACTGGGAGGGATTTGGCCCGCGCCGTGCAGTCGTGTGGGTGGACGTTGAGCCGGGTGAAGGGCAGTCATCATATCTTTACCAAGGCAGGTTGCCGCGAACGAATCGTGATTCCGATTCACGGCCATCAACCGCTGAAGATCGGGCTGCTCAAGGCGCAGATGAAGATTGCGGGATTGAGGGAAGAAGACCTTTAGGAAATCTTCACGAATTGCCGTGCAGGGGTGAGGGCCAAAGGCCCGCAGACAAGCCAGCCCAGGGATTAGAGTGCAGCGCCTGCTGAGACGTCATTTGCTCTGCGCTGAAAAGGCAATGACTTTGCGCAAGACATCCTGATCACCGAAGAAACGGCCGATTCCCATCGGTCCGATGCTCCAACTGAATCGGTCAACGTCGATCGCCGGTGACAGGTAGGTCCAATTGCCATTCGCCTCGAGGCATTTGGGGTTTTCTTTGGTCTCTCCCTTGGTGGGATCGAGCACTGAATACTCCAAGGGATGGGGGATCCATACCCGGACAAGACAGACGCGCGGGCCACCGTTCTCTTCAATTAAGAGATCGTATCCTGGCCAAAGGGTGGCTACCGCACAAACTTTCCCGGGAAATGGTTGTGCAGGAGTGAGTTTATTGTCCGACCAGAGCTTGTCCTCGGCTCCGCTGGCGTTGAAGCAGACGAAGGCGCCCACGACTGCCAGGATGACGATGAGGCGATTCATAGGAGGGGTGCTTTTCCTAGTGGACAAAGGTAGGCTTTCGTCACGCAATCTCAAGGGGCAACTCGGTGGCCGCGGACGGCGGAGCGGAGCATGGCCAGGCCTGACCTCCTACGGCGCGCCGAAGGCGCCGATGTCGCGCGGATTTTTTACGGGATGCGCGGACAGGATTTCCGGTGAAATCTCGCCGGCGCGGCCGAGACAGGGCGAGTTCGGCGCGAGGTGAAAATCGTCGTGCGCGGCATCGGCAAAACCGGGCGTGTCGCCGAGGAGGGAATTCTCCGCGCCGGAAATTTCACCACTCATTTTGCCCTGGCTGTTCACGAAGCCGCGCGAGAGCCAGTTGCCGAGCAGATGGATTTGTCCGGGACCGTCGCAGAGCGCCAGGCGCGCGCCTCCGGCCGCGCACCAGACGATATTGTTGCGACCATCGACGCGCTCTTCGTTGGTCGACAAGCCGAACAGCGCGGTGTTACCCGTGCGGCGCGAGACGACGGTGTTGTGAAAGAAATGGAGCGTGCCCTGGCGATACAGCGCGATTTTTCCGCTATCGCCACCGTAGTGGACGACCTGGTTGTTGATCGCGTCGTCGGTTTTGATGAGCACGTTTCCAAAAACGAACGTCTCGCGATACGACGGCGCGTCGCGCAACTCCGGCGAGCCGGTATCGACCAGATCGAGCGCGCGGTTGCCGCCCTCGATCCAGTTGTCGCGCACCACGAGGCCCGCGCTGCGGTCTTTCAGATTATTGCCGGGGCAGCCGGCCCGCAGCGGGCCAAAGCGGCAGTTTTGAAAAACGATGCCCAGCGCTTCGGTATAGCTGTTGTGCTCGTAAATGTCGCCTTCGATGCCGTTGTCGAAAATGCGGCAGCCGTCGACCAGCAAGTCGCGCGTGGCGGGCGCGGCGAAAAGTCCGTTGCCGCTGTCGTGCAGCGCGCAGTGGCGGATCGTGATGTGCTCGCCTTTTTCGATCGTGATCGCGGCGGCGCTATTGACGTAGGCCTGTTCGCCCTTGCGTCTGTGAAAATGGAACGGCGGGCGCGCGCCGCGCACGTCGAGGTTTTCGATGACGAGGTAGGCGGGCATCGTGTCCGCGGGTTTGTTCGCCCCGCCGATTTTGATGACGCTGCGCTCACCGCCCCAGTAATCGAGCGCCTTAGGCGTGGCCGCGCCCTCGCCGTCGATCACCGGCAATTCGCCTTTTTCATTCGCGACGCCGCGCACGACGATTGGCTTTTCCTCCGTCCCCCGCGCGCAGAGCACCCATTTTTCGCGATACGGCTCCGCGCGCCAGTGGACCGTGACGACATCGCCCGGCCCGAGTTTTTCCCACGGCACATCGGCCAGCGCGGCGAGTTTTTGTCCGGGGCCGATTTCGTAATCGGCGGAAAGCCCAGCGCGCCCACCGAGGGCGAGCGCGCAGCAAAAAAGAAAGACCCCGGGGATGCGAAACATAACGCTATATCCCGCCGCCGCTGCCGATTGCCAATGGCAAAAGGCGCGAGCGATGCTGACGATTCGCGGGTCCAAGGTGCTATTCCTCTTGGCCAAAGTGAGGCTTGGGCCAGGCACACCTAAAGACAACTCGGTTGCCGTGGGTAGGGAGCGGAGCGGTGGTCCGCGGAGCGCGCTCTCCGGAAATTCGCTTCCGCGTCTGTGTTGTGACTGCACCGTTGTTGAAAGGCGCGACTTCCGTCCTATTGATGGATGAGATATTTGGATAGCGATATCGCGTCTGTCTCCGAGGCGCCTCCCCCATGTTTGCGAGATTCTCCACTCTTCTGTTTTTGCTCGTCGCTATGGCGTCCTCCCGCGCTGCGGAATTTCACCTCGCGACCTTCTCGGTCGATGTGACCATCCCTATCGGGCACCCGTGCATGGGTGGGGGAATCGCGCCGGCGCGGGCGGTGGCGGACCCGTTGTATGCCAAGGGGTTTGTGTTGCTCGGCGGGGACAAGCCGTTCGTGTTGGTCGCGTTTGACTGGTGCGAGATTCGGGGGACGTCGTTTGATAGATGGAAGCAGGCGCTGGCCGAGGCGGCGGGGACGGATCCGCAGCGGGTGCTGGTGACGGCGACCCATGCGCACGATGCGCCGGTGATGGATGAGGATGCGGAGAAGCTGTTGCGCGACATGGAGGCGACGGGGGCGTGGCAGGGGATTCCCCCGCCCGATCCGGCGGCGCCGGTGCAGGCGGTGTCGGTGTGTCAGCCGGCTTTCAATGAGGAGTGCATTCAGCGGGTAGTCGCATCGGTGCGGGAGAGTCTGTCGCATGCGGTGCGGGTGACGCATTTCGGGACGGGGCGGGCGAAGGTCGATCGCATCGCGAGCAACCGGCGGTTTGTGACCAGTGCGGGCGTGGTTTCGTACGGACGCTACAGCCGCACGATCGACAAGGAAGCGCGGGACGCCGATGAGGGGACCATCGATCCATGGTTGCGCACGCTGAGCTTTTGGGACGGCGACCGGCCGATCTGCGCCTTGCACAACTACGCGGTGCATCCCATGAGCAGCTACGGCGGCGGCAAGATCTCCGCCGATTTCCCCGGCGAAGCCCGGGCGCGCATGCAGCAGGCCCACCCGGAGGTGTTGCAAATCTACACCACCGGTTGCGCGGGCAATGTGACCGCCGGCAAATACAATAACGGTCCCCCGGGGAACCGGACGGAACTGGCCGGCCGCCTGCACGACGCCATGGAAGCCGCCTGGGCGAATACCGAGCGCACGCCGCTCACCCATCCCGGCTTCAAACTCGCCCTGATGCCCTTGGGTGCGCGCAACACCCCGAACCACACCGAGGCGCTCGTGCGCCAGCGGCTCGCCGGGGGCGTGCGGCCCTTCGCCCGCTCCGAAGCCGCCATGGGGTTGGCCTGGTACGAACGCGTGAAGCGTGGCCACTTGGTGGAGGTGCCGGCGATCGAATTCGACCCTGCTCACGTGCTCCTGCTTTTGCCGGCGGAGGCTTACGTGGAGTTTTCGCTCTTCGCCCAGGAATGCCGGCCGCAGAGTTTCCTGATGGTGCTGGGGTATGGCGAATGCGGGCCCGGCTACATTCCCATCGACCGGGCTTTCGAGGAAAACGACCAGAACCTGAACGACTGGGCCTGGACCCCACCCGGCAGTGAAGCCGTGATGAAGGCCGCGATCCGGGAGGCGCTGAAGTGACCCCGGTTAAAATTCCCTGCGGCGGCCATAAAAATTTGGAAATCTTCGTGGGTTTCTGATCCCGCTGTCGTGATACCGGATGACACCTCGTTCCAGCCCTCCATCCCCATAGAACATGAAAACTCGTCTTCTTCTTGCCGCCTTGCTGGTTGCCTTGGGAGCGTTGCCTGCCCAATCCAACCCCGGTGAGCGCCCCACGCCTGCGGATTCCTCCAAGAGCGAGCCGGCACGCGATGCCAATCCCGATACGGATGGCAAGCTCACGATTGCGCCGGGAGAGTTGGGGGCGGTCGTGGGTTACATCCAACATGACCTCGCGCCCCACTGGCCGGAGCACGAGGGCGACCTGCCCACCATTTTCTTAACCAAGGAGGCAGCGGCCTGTGAAACGCCCGAGCTTCTGATCCTGCATCGCGTTACGCCTTTGCAGGCCGTGGCCCTCGCCGCCGCGGCGGCGGACTGCAGCCTGGAGGCGATTCGTGGCCCGGCGGGAGCGGCGGACGATACCCCGACCATCATCGGCTACCGGATCACGAGGAACAAGATGCCCCAGCCCGGCTCGGGCAATGTTTCCGTGGCGACCGCCCCGGGGGCGGCTTCTGACCCGCCAGGGAAGCCACCGGGAGACGCCGGTCATCAGATCATCCGTGTCTATGCCGTTGGGTCCCTCCTGCACGTGCTGTCTCCAGACCAGGTCAAACGGGCCGAGAGCGAGGGTTTTTCGTCCGACGATGAGAAAGCCCTGATGGACCTGTTGACCGCCGCCGTGGAAAATGGGGAACCGAACACACAGCGACTCGAATGGTCGTGGCAATTCTCAGCAAGGGTGACCGCCGCCGTGGAAAAAGGGGAACCGAACACCCCGCTCCCGCAGTTTTCCATGCACAAGCAGTCGCGCGCCTTGATCGTGAAAGCCACCGCAGCCCAGCAGGAGATCGTGGAACAGGTGATCAAAGCGCTGAAGGAGAACAAGGAACTCGAGGCCCGGCCGGCGGCTGCGGGCAAGCCCTAGCCGGAAACACAAAGCCGCGTGTCCCATCCGCTCACAGACTCCTGCTCCGCCGCAGCGCCCCGGCTTTTCATGGAACAGGCAGAGCCAGTCACCCCCCTGACGATGCCACTGGCGGAGGAGTTCACGCTGGGGGATGTACCCCGGCTGACCGCTGCGCTGAAGCGAGGCGATGAAAGGGCGTTCGCCTGGCTGCACCGGGCGTGGGCTTCTCGCATCCACCGCTACTGCTTCGCCCTGGGCGCGGGCTGCGAGACGCTGGCCGGGGAGATTGCGCAAGCAGTCTGGCTGCGCGTGGTCCGGCACATCCGTGTTTTGCCGGACGAAGCGGCGCTCTGGAATTGGCTGGCCTGCGCGGCCCGCCACGCCGCCTCGGATCAGCGCCGCACGGGCGGTCGCTATCGCGGCATGCTGGAGCGCTTCACCTGCTGGTGGCAGTTGCGCTCCGCCGAGGCCGAAACCGCTTCCCCCTCCGATCACCTCCTTCCCGCGCTCGAGTCCGCCCTGGCGCGGCTCAGAGCCATCGACCGCGCACTCATTGAGGCGCGCTACTTTTCCGGTGAGTCCCTGGAAGCAGTCGCTTCGCGGCACGCCCTCACCATCCGCGCCGTTGAAGGAAGACTGGCCCGCATCCGCGAACGGCTGCGGCAGTCCATGGCGGAAGAAATACAAAAAAAACACGCATGAAACCCGACCCCGACGCACTCCGCACCCTGCTGCACGAGGTGCTTCCCTTCACCGCGGAGCATTCCGGCCCCAGCTCCGCCGACGTGCTGCACCTGCTCCATGCCGAGCGCCGCCGTCGTCACCGTTCCCGCTGGAATACCGCACTGCTGGCCGGCCTTGCGGCGCTGCTTTCCGCGGCGTTCTGGAGACACAGCATGCTCCTCACCGTGCCGGCCACGGCACCCGTCGCCCAGATCGTATCCGTGCCGGCGCCGCTCGTGATCCGGCAGGTGAATGACGAACAACTTTTTGCCCTGCTCAAAGACACCCCTGCCGCCCTCGTCAAATTCCCCGATGGCACCAGCCGGCTCCTGATTCTCGATCCATGAAAACACCTTGCCTGCTTTTGATCCTCTTCATGCTCGCCGGCGCGGGTCCCAGTTCCGCGGCCACGCCCGCCGACAGCGCACTCGCCTTTGAAACGAGCGATTTTGCCAAGGCCACGCTCTACAAAAGCGGCCCCGGCTTCGGCCTGAGCATGGCGCCGAGCGGCGCGTTTGGCCTGAACAACACCTGGGAATCCACGCACGGCGGCAAGTGGTTCATCGAGTACCAGCGCATCGGCGCGGAGGCGATCGGCGCGGGGCTCGCGCTCGGCAACGACGCGGCGATCGAGCGCGGGCTGATGATGATCGAATGGGGCTTTGCCCACATGGAAGCCGACGGCAGCTTCCAGTGCGAGGACGCCTATCACAGCGCGTCGTTCTTTATCGAGGCCACGGCGTATGCGCTGCTGTTGCTCGAAGCCAGCCCCGCGCATGAAAAATGGCAGCCTCGCGTCGAGGCGCTGAAACCGGCGCTGGGCAAGGCCGCGCACTGGATGGCCAAGCCCACCGTGGCCGGACCGGTCTGGAATGGGGTGCAAAAGCAATTCGCGCATCGCTGGTTCGCCTGTGCCGCGGCGCTCGGCGAAAGCGGCGTGTTGCTCCACGACAAGGAACTGCTCGCCACTGCAAAGCCGCTGCTGCACGGCGGCCTCCGCGCGCAGCTTCCCAACGGCGTGAACCCCGAGAAAGGTGGCTACGACAGCATCTATCAGGCGGCCGGCCTCGTTTACGCCACTCACTATTACGCGATCGTCGCGGATCCCGCGGACCGGCCCGCGCTCAAGCAGAGCATCGACAAAGGCGTCGCGTGGCTCGTCTCGCGCATCAGCAGCGACGGAGTCATCAGCACGCAGGGCAACACCCGCACCGCCGGCCAGGAAGTCGGGCGCAGTGGCAACGTGAAAGGCGTGGAAACCAAGTACGCCGTGCGTTCGCTGGGCTTCTGGGCTGCGCTCACGGGGAACAGTTCGCTCCAGGCTCTCAGCCAAAAGGTCAGCGCCGCGCCGCCGGGAGAGCGCTGACGCTGGCTCCATTGGCTGTGTGGGCTGCATTGGTTCCATTGGCTCCATTGCCGAAAATGGCCTTTTAAAGGGCTAAAAAGCGCATTCTCGACCGAATCCACGATCTGCGGAAAAATGTTTTGACACCGGAAACAGTTCCGCTAGTTTTCGCGCCCCGCATCCACTACGGAGACGGGATATAACTCAGTAACGCAGGAGAGCCATTAGACTCGCTAGAACTGCACCCCTTTATGTCCAGCACACGCAGCAAACGTTATCGCGCGGCCTCTGAAAAGGTCGACGCCAAAAAGAGCTATCCGCTCGCCGAGGCCGTCTCCCTTCTCAAGACCCTCCCCGCCACGAAGTTCGACCAGACGGTCACCCTGAGCTTCCGTCTTGGCGTCGATCCCAAGCAAAGCGACCAGATGGTCCGCGGCACCACCCCGCTCCCGCACGGTTCGGGCAAGAACGTCCGCGTGCTCGTCTTCGCCGAAGGCCAGTCCGCCACGGCCGCCCGGGAAGCCGGTGCGGAATTCGTCGGTTACAAGGACATCATCGAAAAGGTCGTCGCTGGTTTTCAAGATTTCGACGTGGCGATCGCCACGCCCGGCGCGATGGCGGAAGTCCGCAAGCTCGGCAAGGTCCTCGGGCCACGCGGGCTCATGCCGAACCCCAAGACCGGCACCGTCACCGACGACACGGCGAAGGCCGTGAAGGAAGTGAAGGCGGGCCGCGTGGAGTTCAAGCTCGACAAGAACGGCAACATCGCCGTCCCGGTCGGCAAGTTTTCCTTCGCCCCGGAAGCGCTCGTCGACAACGGCCGCACCGTCATCGAGGCGGTCGTCAAGGCCCGCCCGGCTACGGCCAAGGGCGTGTTCGTCGAGAATGTGACGCTGAGCGCGACGATGTCGCCCGGCCTGAAAGTGGACGCCTCGTCCTTCCTCAAGTTCTAATCGGAGACCCAAGTCATGTCCCATCCTGCGAAAGCCACTATCGTCGAAGATCTCCACAAGAAGCTGAACGCCTCGCCGTTCCTTTTCGTGGCCGATTACACCGGCCTGAAAGTCTCTCAATTTGCCGAGCTGCGGAACCGCCTGCACACCACGGGCGCCCGTTGCCACGTCGTGAAGAACACCTTCCTGCGCCGCGCGGCCAAGGAAGCCGGCCTGCCTGAGCTCGCCGAGCTCAAGGGCCAGACCGCCATCATCGTGGGCGACAAAGACGTCGCCGCCGCGGCCAAGGTGCTGAAGAATTTCACCGCCGAGTTCAAGAAGCCGGAAGTCAAAACCGGCATCGTGGACAAGGTGGTCGTCTCGACCGCCCAGATCGCCGCCATCGCCGACCTCCCGTCGCGCGAAGTGTTGCTCGCCACCCTCCTGGGTGTGCTCAACGCCCCGGCAAGCAAGCTCGTCCGCGTCCTCAACGAGCCGGCGTCCTCGCTGGCCCGCCTCCTCAAAGCCAAAGCCGAGAAGGACGGCGCAGCCGCTGCGTAACCCCTTTCTCCGCCGGTGCCAGCCGGCGGGAAATCGCGCGCGTCGCTCTTGGCGCGCGCACCTTAAACAAACAACCAATGGTTCCTCGTCGGAGCGGCGGCTGCCGCTTTGAAATCACCGGAAGCTTCCGGTAGCGACGATACCGATCAAACATATGGCCGATACCAATACGTTAGTAGAACAGCTCAGCGGACTCACCGTCCTGGAAGTCGCTGACCTCGTCAAACAGCTCGAAGAAAAGTGGGGCGTCAGCGCCGCTGCTCCAGTTGCCGTTGCGGCAGCCGGTGGTGGTGCCGCAGCCGCGGCTGCTCCCGTTGAGGAGAAGACCGCCTTCGACGTCATCCTGAAGTCTGGTGATGCCGCGAAGAAAATCGCCATCATCAAGGAAGTCCGCGCGGCGGTTCCTGGACTCGGCCTCGCCGAAGCCAAGGCCCTCGTCGAAGGCGCTCCGAAGACCGTCAAGGAAGGCGTCACCAAGGAAGAAGCCGAAGAGATCAAGAAGAAGATCGAAGCGGCCGGTGGCGTCGTCGAGGTCAAGTAAGCTGTCCGGACCGAAGCGCTCGCGCGTTTCACACAAAGTCCCAAGCTTTTGCAAATCGCCGTCCGGGAAACCGGGCGGCGATTTCGCTTTGTAGGGGAGTGTCCATCCGATTACTTTTGAATTGTTCTCGATTTGTTTCGTCGAACGGTTCTCCCCATGAGGATGCTCACTCTCCTTCTTTTTGTCGCCGGTGCATTGTCGGCGGGTAGCTTTGGCCAGGATGCGAGTGCGCCCGTCGCGCCGGTGACGGCGACATTGCTTGTGCCAGGCCCTGCGTCCGGACCGTTCGAGGATGATTGGAAAGTCCGGCGCGAAGCAGCCATTCATTCCAAATGGAACATCGGCGTGGACCTTCAGATGGTGAGGTTGGAGGAAGCGAAGGCGTTGGAGTTAATTCCCGATCTGCAATCTGACGACCAGGTGAAAGTCGCCGCCGCCTGGGACAAACTCCAGGTGATGATCAAGGCCAAGGAGGCGGTGTTGCTCGCCTGGCCGATGGTGAGAATGATTGACGGCGGACGAGCTGTTTCTGAATCGATCAACGAGAAGCGATACCCGACCGAATTCGAGCCGCCCTTATCACCGAAGACCGCCCCGGAGTCGGCGGCTTCCCCAAGTGCTCCCGCAGACAAACCAACCGTGGTGGACGCCATTCCCACGGAATTTGAGACGCGCAACATCGGTGCGACCCTGGAAGTGCAGGCGACGGTCCTGGGTGAGGGCAAGCGGGTTCACCTCGATGTAGTCTCCCAGCGGGTGGAACTGCTCGAAATGGAAAAGAATGAAAGTTTGATCGCGAAGGGAAAGATCATCGTGCGATCGCCCCAGCCCCTTTTCGCCAGTTCAAAAACCACCGAGTCTCTTACCGTTGTGAGTGGGCAACGGCAATTGATCGCCATTCACAAGCTGACAAAACCGGCGGGCTTTATCGAACTCCATTTCGTCCGGGCCGTCGTGACGAGCGCGGAATAACGATGCGTCATTCCCACCGACAACTCGTGACAGTGGGCGCGCTCCTCCTGTTGGCGACTGACCTCTTGCCCGTGACGGGCTTCGGGCAGGCACTGGCGGCGCCGGCAGTTCCGGTTGCCGCGGCTCCGTCAGCCGAGAATACGAGATTGCGGCGCGAAGAGGCGGAGCGCGAGCAGGCGATCATCCACGCCAAATGGAATGTCTGTGTCGATCTCCAGATGGTCGCGTTGGAGGAAGCGAAAGCCATGGAACTGATTCCCGAGTTCCAATCTGAAAACGAAGTAAAGATCGAGGCGGCGTGGCGCAAATTACAGGTCATGATCAAGACCCGCGAGGCGACGCTGCTCGCGTGGCCGATGGTGAGGACGGTGGACGGCAGCAGGGCGGTTTCGGAGACGATCGTGGAGAAACGATACCCTACGGAATTCGAGCCGCCGCATGAGCCACGCACATTCGGACCTCCGATACCAGAGCCCGGCCATATCAATGAAGCGACGGTCGAAGGCACCCCGAATGCCTTCGAGACACGCAACACGGGAGTGACCCTCGAAGTCGAGCCGACGGTCTTGAGCCAGGGGAAGCGGATCTATTTGCGGCTGGAGCCCAGCCGGACAGAACTCTTGCGCATGGAAGATTATGGCCCTGTCTTGACTGTGCACAACACCCTGATTTCAGCGCCCCAACCGCTATTTGCCAGCCCGCGTACTCATCTGGATTTGACCGTGCGAAGCGGGCAGCGCCAACTGATTGCCGCTCACAAGCTGACGAAGCCGGTGAATTGCTATGAATTGGACATCGTCCGGGCGGTGGTCACGAAGGCGGAATAGGGAGCATTGGGCAACGAATCTACTGTCGCCACCCTTGAGCCAACTATTTTGCCGCGGCCGCGGGCTCAGGCAGCTTGCCCGACTGCCAGGCGAGGAAATGCCATTGTCCCTTTTCCTCACGCCAGACGCCCAGGAAGGCGAGCACCATTTCCGTGGTGCCGTCGGCTTTCGCCACCTTGATTCGGGTGCGGCCGGCCATCAGGGCGATGCCGGGTGCCGGGAAGGTGAAGTTCCGCTCTTGGTAGTCCCACGAGACGTATTTGGTCCGGCCAGTGGAGAGGGCGTCGATGTAGGAGGCCTTGGTGTCCACGGCGCCGCTGGAATGGGCATAGCGGAGATCGTCGGAGTAGATCGCCGTGAGCCTGGCGCTGTCCCCGGCCATGGTGGCGGCTACACGCTCGTCGTCGGCGGCCTGAAGGGCAGCGAGGCGGGGCTCATCGGCAGCGCGGACTGGGGCGAGTGAGAGGGCAAGGATGGCGAGGAACGGGAGGAGGGCGGATTTCATGGGATTGGATATTGGCGCAAATGGCGGGTGGAGGCGAAACCAATCAGCGGACAAAGAGGGGAGCGGTCCCGAGGTTGGTTCGCGCTCACGGCCTCCGCGAAAAAAAACTCGCACCTTAAATCGGCTTAAGAGGGCTTAAGGCACCTTAAATCGGCTGCTCTTTGGCCGGGGCTCCTTGATTTGCATCGGCTGCGGGGCGGGGGTCTCCCGGTAATGAGGCCAACTTTTTCGCACCTTGATTCACCTTGATTCGGCTTGATTGGTGCCAGCCATTCCAAGCCCTCCATTCGTAGCGGAAACCGCCCGGCTTCCCGGTGAGTGACCGCACGAAGCGGCGGCGTTTGCCGGTGGCGAGGCGTTCATTGAGTTTGTGGCGGATGGCAGTGGGGAAGTGGGCAATCTTGCCGTTGCGAGCGGAGTGGGATTCGTCGGTGGTCATGCGCGGAAGTGTCGCATGACTCGGCGCAAAAAGTGCCTTGCTCCATTGGCTCTGTTGGCTCCATTGCAGAAAATTTCACGTGGGCGCCTCAAAACAGGGGCCGCAGCGGGATTTTTAACGCAGAGGGCGCAGAGAAAGGCGAAAGGGCCGCAGAGGGAAAGAGATTCTTCTTCCGGCGCGTGGGGACACGCGCCCTACACCTGTGTGGCCACGCGCAAGGGTGAGCCGGTCTCGCGGTGGGTAGACCGGCGGGGCTATTCTCAGAGAAAAAGGGGGCGGGCTCCGAAGCTTTACGGCCTTGAATTTGGGATCGCTTGGGCGACAGTGGCGCCCGGCCAAAGGTGGGTGTAAAAGAAAATCAAACTTTTTTGAAAATTTTCTTGCATGAGGCATGGGACTGCACCAGTTTCCCCGTCCTTTTCTTTCCCGCGAGATTCACACCCTCGCGGCTTTTTGTCTTGACCACCGCCGCCGCCCGTTACTTTCCGAAAATTTCAGCAGAGACACCGAAACGCAGTGGACGCATGTCGTCCCCTGCGTTTCTGCGCCTCTGCCGTTTTGCGTCCCCGGGTCTGACGGCACAATAACCCACTCATTTCCACGCGCTCTCCACTTTCTGGCTGTGGAGCGAAGGCGACCTGTAAAAGCCAGTCCACCGAGCAACCTCCATGTCTGAACGCAAATACTTCGGTAAACTCCGGGAAGGCGCCGAGCCACCCAACCTCATTGAAATCCAGCTCGATTCGTACATTGAGTTCCTCCAGACGGATGTGCCGCTCTCCAAGCGCAAGATCACGGGTCTGCAGGCGGTCTTCAAGGAAGTCTTCCCCATCACCAGCTACGACGAAAAGGTCACGCTGGATTTCGCCAGTTACGAGATCGGCGAGCCGAAGCTGAGCATCCGCGAGGCCATGCGCGAAGGGCAGACCTTCAGCGCCCCGCTGCACGTCACTTTCCTGCTCAAGGAAGAGCACGGCACCAAGGAAGAGAAAGTCTACATGGGCGAAATCCCGCTCATGACCCCGCAGGGCACCTTCGTGATCAATGGCGCGGAGCGCGTCGTGGTCTCCCAGTTGCACCGTTCGCCGGGCATCTGCTTCGAGAGCTCCCTGCACTTGAACGGCAAGGTCCTCTTCAGCTTCCGCATCATTCCCGACCGCGGCTCGTGGGTCGAAGTGCAGTTCGACACGAACGACCTGCTCTACGTCTATCTCGACCGCCGCAAACGCCGCCGGAAGTTCCTGGCGACCACCTTCCTTCGCGCCCTCGGTTACGGCACGGACGAAGAGATCATCAAGCTGTTCTACACTGTCGAGAAGCTGAAGCTCAGCGAAGGTCTCGAGGAAGAAGAAATCCTCACCAAGGTGCTCATCGCCGACGTCCGCGACGGCGAAATCACCGTGGCGCGCGCTTTCGAGCCGCTGACCAAGGCGACCATCCGCCAGATCCTCTCGCTCGGCGTGAAGGACGTGCAGGTCGTCGACACCAAGGATGACGACACCATCATCAAGGCCCTGAAGAAGGACCCGGCGCACGACGAGGAAGAAGCGTTGAAGGACATCTACCGCCGTCTGCGTCCTGGCGACCCACCCACCGTGCCGAACGCCCGTGGCTTGCTGAAGCGTCTCTTCTTCGACCCGAAGAAGTACGATCTCGGCCGCGTGGGGCGTTACAAGATCAACCAGAAGCTCGAGAAGCACGGTGTGGACGTGAAGGGCGACGAGCGCGTGATGACCAAGGAAGATTTCATCGCCGCGATGAAGTACCTCACCGGTCTGCGCCGCCAGGAAGGCACCCTCGACGACATCGATCACCTCGGCTCACGCCGCGTCCGGACGGTCGGCGAATTGCTCGCCAACCAGTGCCGCGTCGGTCTGGCCCGCACGGAGCGTCTCGTCAAGGAGCGCATGACCCTGTTCGACGTGAATATCGAGGGCATGACCCCGCAGAAGCTGATCAATCCGAAGGCGCTGTCCGCGGTCATCCGCGACTTCTTCG
>NZ_JBDUCX010000336.1:0-5814 GCF_040003245.1 Chthoniobacter sp. | reverse complement strand
AAGTCGCCCTTGTGCGGATGCTCCTTGTCGGCCTCGAAATCATGCTGGCCAAAGGGATTCGCGGCGAAGAGCCCGTAAGTGCGCACATGCCACCACGTGGGATGGCGAAGGTTGGCCGGGTGATCCATCATCGTGAGGCACACCGGTTGACCGCTCGGATCGGGGCCGTAGTAGCTGACCCATTTCGCCCGCGTTCCCCAGGCTTTGGCGTCGGCCAGACCGGCGCTGGTCAGGATGTGGCCCCGGCCGCCCTGCGTGTTGTATTTGTTGCCGCTGGCCGCGAGCCAGGGCGCCACGCGGATGGCGACCGTGCCCTCCTTGGTATCCCGGAAGGTCACCGCGTCAGCGTTGGCTGCGAGGGTGACGGAGAGGTCGATCTGCCGTGCTCCCTCGGGTAGTGCGGTGATGATGCAGCGGCGCTCGTCGTTCAGCACGACGTCGCCTTGGGGAGTCAGCCACTTGGCTTGCGCGGTAAAGGAAGCGCTCGCGCCGTTCGCTTTCACGTTGGTAAATCCGGTGTGCTCGACGTGGCCTGCGTCGGGGCCGACAGCCCAGAAATTGACACCGTTCACCCCATCATGGGCGATCCAGATGGAGTGGTGGTGTGGGTGGTCCACCGTCACACCGGCCGGTGCCGGAAACTCACGCGTCAAGCCGACGCCATCGGGACCGATGACGGGATAGAAGTTAGGATTCGTCGTTCCGCTCGTCGCGTATTCGGTAAAGAGCGCGCCGTCGATCTCGATGCGCAGTCCATCGCCCGAACGCGCCACGGCCACGGTCTGCGCATCGAGCGTTGCATGCGAAGCCAGGAGAAGAGCGGCTGCCGAAATTGCGAGAAGGGCAGTGGCGGGGGAAGAGGGCAGAGCGGGGGTGTGCATAAAAGGAATTGCCGCCTGCTTGCCGCCTGCTTGACGGCTTCGAGCGAAGCGAAGTGTTTCAGCGACGGAATGCGCAGTTTGCAATTCCCATGAACTATTCGACGCGCTTCACCTTGAAGCTGCGGAACTCGACGGGATCGCTGTGGCCGGCGAAGCCGATGAAACCTTTGCGGGCGTCCAGTCCCTTCGGCACTTTCGCGAGTTGGCTGCGGTCGAACGTGTCGATGTCCACGTCGAGGATTTTGGTCCCGTTGAGCGTCACTTTGATTTTTTGGCCGTTCACTTCGATCTCCTCGAAATTCCACTCGCCGACCGGGCGGAGATAACCGTGCTTCGCGCCGACGCAGTAGTAGAGCGAGCCGTGATATTGCTCGGGCTTGAGTCCCGGTTTGCCCGCGGCGGCCTGTTTGGCGTTGTAGCCGTCGCTGTCGAGGACCTGGAGCTCGAGGCCGTCTGACGAGGAATGGCCGCCGAGCGGTGTGCGCAGAGCGATGCCGTTGTTGCCGGCGGGCGGGAGCTTGAACTCGACGCGGATGATGCCGTTTTCAAATTCCTCTTTGGTCAGCAAATCGCCGCCTTTGCCGGGCTTGCAGGCGATGGCGTCATTCTTCATTTCGTAACTGTCCACCGCGCCCTGCCAGTTGCTCAGATCCTTGCCGTTGACCTGCTCGACAAAGCCCGCGGCATTGCGGCTGGCGAGTTCCTTGTTCGCTTCATCGGCGGGAATTTCGCGGAGGTAAACATTGCGCCAGCGGATCTCGCTGCCGTGCGTCTGGAGCTGGATCGGGCCTTTCGGAAAGGCGGGATCTTTCATCCAACCGTTGGGCAGCTCCTCCACAGCCTTCTTCTCCGCGGGCGCGGCGCCGGGCTTGGCGTAGGCGATGTATCCGGCCTTCTTGTTCGCGAAGAAGTTCTCCAAGACCGCGTTGTCCACCACGGTTTCGCCGTTGAAGACGACTGTCACCCGCTCGCCGATCATGCGGATTTTGAAGCTGTTCCATTCGCCGAATGGCTTGTCCATTTTCTTGCTCGGATCTTTGCCCGGCGCGCCCTTGCTGTTGTTCCAAAGACCGCCGGATCCTTTGTCCTGGCCGAGTCCGCGGGGATCGCCCTTGGTCGTGTCCCAGATTTGGACCTGGGGGATGCCGCGCAAATACACGCCGCTGTCGCCCTCGGGCAACGCCTTGTATTCGACCTGAAGTTCGAAGTCGCCGTAGTCCTTGTCGGTCGTCAGGTAAAGGCCTTTGCCGTCGTTGATGAGCTCGCCGTTCTCGACCTTCCAATGCGCATTGATGTTCTCCGGGCCCTGCTTGCCTTCCGGCAACCCGCCCTCGATCGATTTCGTTTTGTAGGCTGCTCGTTCCTCAGCCGACATATTCTGCAGCTCGGTCGGATCCTTCGTGCTCCAGCCATACCAGCCGGAAAGGTCTTTACCGTTGAAGAGCGCGGTGAAGCCGCTGGGCGGCACGTTGTCGGCGGCCCAGGCCGGCGCGGTGGCGAGGGCGAGTAGTGGGAAGAGGTGGTTTAGTTTCATGATGTTTGGATGAGCTGGGTGGGACGAAAGTGGGTTTGGTTCAGCGGCCGGATTCCTTTTCCATGCCGTCTCATGGGAAGCGCAAGGTGACGAAGTCGTTGTTCTCCAGCGGCAGCGACAGCGTCACGGTCGTTGGTGACGTTTGTTCAAACCGGATCGCGCCACGCGTGGCGGACTCGGCGGCGGCGATCTGACGTGTCACGGTGACGGTCAGCTTCAGATTGGCGATGGGTTCGAGCGTGTAGTTCGCCAGCGGGATGAGGATGCCTTTCTCATGTGGCATGAACACGGCATCCACCAGCGGATGGCTGCATTGAATCGGCGTGGTGATGTGGGCCGTGCGGGTGGGCGCGAGGATGAGATCACGAATCTCAGCCGGAAACCGCCAGGGGTTGTAGCTGCGTTCGAGCAACTTGGCATCGCGCTCTTCGTCGGCATTCAGCGGTGATTGGTCGTCGATCTTCTTTTGCAGCGCCGCCCGATGATCAAGCGCCGTCTTGATGTAGCTGAGCGCCGGCAAGAAGCCGCAGCAGAAGACGCTGCCATTGCCAGCGGTGCCCCGCACCAGGGCGGGACTGTCGTCTTGAAAGGTGGCATTCACCTCGCAGCGATCACCGGGCGTGAGCGACTGCTTGACGGCCAGCACAGGCACGGTGAAGCCGGGCAGATGGACCTGGTCTTTCGCTGCGAGCGTCGAGAGGTAGCGGCCCGATGCCTGAAACTTCTGAAGCTCGACGATTTCGCCTCGCTGGGCAGGCAGTATCTCATCCAGCACATGCAGCGGGCGGTTGAATTCATCGCGCGAGGCTGCGCCGGCACTGAGCCAAAGCGTGCCGCCGTTTTGCACCCATGCTTTGAGTTTCACTGCGGCGGCACGCGTGAGATTCGGTCCGCTGAGATAGCAGACTTTATACTTGTCGAGCATGCCGCGCTCCACCTGCCGCTCCGCCACGACATCCACCGGCACCTGCGCGTGAGCGAGCGCCATCCAGGTGTGCATGCGGTCAAAACCAAACGCGAAGGTGCGATCCACCGTCCACACATCGCTGGCCGTGCTGTAGAGCAGCGCCACTTGCGCGGGCGCTGGCATCGCCGTGAGCAGCATGTCCTCGACGGCACCGATCTCGCGCGTGATCGCCGCATTTGCCGTCCACGTCTCAGGCCTGCCCTGCCAGACATGCGCACGCCAGTAGGGTCCGCCTTCGTGCGTGGCCCAGGTGGGACCGTAACTGAAGTTGTTGAGAATTTTCACGCCGCGCGCGACCTCGCTCGTGGCCTTTAGCTTGATGTCCCAGGCTTTGCGGTTCGCATGGGCGACGAGGTGATGCGCGATCACTTGCCCGCGCTCACGCGCCGCACCGCGCATGAGATCGACATTGAACGACGCGCACTGATACGACGACGCACCGTTCGACCAGTCCTCGCCCCAGATCGCGTTTTGATCCGGCGAATCGAGCAACTCGAAATAGTCCACGCCCTGGATGCAGAAGTTCGCGCCATACACCGCGCCATCGCTGAAGTTCGCGAGCACGGGGAAATTGCCGCCGTAGGCTTGCTTCGCCATTTTCGCCTGGACCGCCATGAAATCGCCCAGCGCACGCGTGCGGAAGAGCTGGGAGAAATAATACAGCGCGGGAAACTCGTCGCGTTGGGCGCTGGTGACGATCTTCACCTCGTCCCACGATTTCAACAGCAGGTCCGCCGGTGTTTTGCCCAGCATTTTCAACCATGCACGGAACGGCTCCACATAGGATGGCTCCTTCGCCGCAAAATCGAGCGGCTGCCCCGTCGGCTCGTCGGTGAGTTCGCAGAACACGATGTCCGCCACTTTGCCGCCTTCCCGTTTGAACTCCGCCGCGGCTGCGGTGAACTTGTCGCGCATCTTGTCGATCTCGGGCAGGCAATAGGATTGGTCTTTCATCAACCACGCGCCGCCGATGTGGCGCAGGTGGTTGTCGGTGAAGCCGAAGTAATCGAGCGTCTTCTGCTCGCGTGCGCGGACGATTTCGTCCGTCGGCGTAAACTTGTTGCTGATACTCTCGGAAACGAAGAACGGGAACTTCTGCGGTCGTTTGCCATGGGTGGGCCACGCATGTGCATCCGCGAGCTGGCCGCTGGCCTCAGCGATTTCACGATCCGTCTTCAGCAGAGCTAGATTCACCGGCGTGAGCAAATTCGGCGGCATGAAGATGGCGACGGTGCCGGGCTGGTTATCCAGCTTGATCGTGCGCACGATGGATTTCTCGTCAGGCGCGGTGGCAAACTCAAACGTGGCCCGCAGGCCGTCCGCATAGTCCGTGTAGCCGTGTCGCGCGGTGATGCGCAGCATCGCGCCGCTGTCCTGGTAGATCATCGGCGTGAGATTGCACCAGCCGGTGTTCTCCCCGGAGACGAGCAGGTCGCTCTTTTTCGCCGAGACTCCAGGCATCGCGCCGGATTTGCCGAGCGAGTAGTGCTGATACCACGGCGCATGAAAATGATCCGCGAAGATGTGGATGTAGGCGGGTCGGTCGTAGCCTGCGCCCAAAGTCACGCGCAGATAGGTCTGCGCACCGTAGGCGAGGTGGTTCGGCACCAGTTTGTCATCCATCGTCAGCAGCAGGCAGTCCACCTGCCGCGACGGGCCGCTGGAATTTTTGCCCTCATGCTTGCTGAGCTGCAGCGTGATCTCGCCCTCGGGCAGCTCGGCTTCAAACGACCGCCACACCTGCGTGTCGCGGGCGCTTTTGCCTTCGAACTCCGCATCAAGCAATGCATCTGCCAGCACGCGACCGCCGCTCAACGCGGAGACATGAAACGGCCCGCGCCAGCTTGGGTGGCTGATGTAGCGCACCCAGACGTGATAGCGCCCGGCGTCCTTGATGCTGACATTCGTCGTCGCCACACCATCCTTCTGACCGCTGGCGCCACCCAGCATCTTCAAGCCGGAGGCCGACTTGGTGGACGGACCTTCGATGACCGACCATCCGCCGGTGCTGGTGAAGCTTTCCGCCTCGACGAACACTTCACCCGCAGATGCACGTGACACCGGCAGCATCAAGAGCGCAGCGAACAGCAGACTTTTCATGGCTCAGATTTCCGATTCCTTCGGCACCACGAACGGCGCTCGATATTCGCGGGCAAGCAGCGCGTCCGCGGCCGCATTGTCGAGGAAGCTCTCTTTGCCGCCATCGATGCGGAGGTGCTGGCCGAGGGTGAGCTTCGTCTTGTCGAGATCGGCGCCCGCCTCACTGAGATAGTGTTTCGTGCGCTCCAGCGTGTCTTGCACGTCCTCGTGGACCTTGATGTCGCCAAGTTGTTTCGAGAGGTCGTTCACCGACGCGGTTTGACCGAGGCGATAGGAAATGTTCGCGATGTGGCAGAGCGAGGTGCTTTGGTGGCCTTCCTCGATGTCGGCCT
>NZ_JBDUCX010000335.1:0-5832 GCF_040003245.1 Chthoniobacter sp. | reverse complement strand
ACCTAAATTTGAATAGGAAAAGCCCGAAGCATACTGCCTTTCTTCACCAACAGGGCAAAGGATGGCGCCGAGCTAGTACGGTCGACCGCGCGTCAGATGCCAGAGCGAGATCAGAGGTCCTTCGCAAGCTCAGGATGACGGCGTGAGGGGCGCCTCCGGCGCGTACGCCACGCGACAGGCCGGCTACCGTCCAGATTGCATTAGTATCTGGCGCGGGCTCGTCCGTTGCCCCACGCTGTGGCCATGTCGGAAATCAAACGCTGCTCCAATGCCCGCCCAAGCATTTGAGGTCGCCTTCAACGGCTATTGGCGTGAGCCGAAGATTTCCGGGCTGCCCGCCCAATCGGGCGTCTTCTGCGTCTACGTTTGCAGTTACAACCCCGCGGACAAGGCGGTGGTGCTGCTGCGGTTGCTCTACATCGGGGAGACGGGCAACGCCAATGGCACGATCGCCCAGGACCGCCTGTGGCCGGAGTGGAAAGCCGCCCTGCGCCATCCGAACCAGCAGATTTGTTTCAGTTTCGCCCCGGTGGAATCGCGCTCTCGGCGGCAGGTCGCCGCGGCGCTCATTCATGCCCACCAGCCGCCGGGCAACGACGAATTCAAAACCAATTTCCCTTATGAGCCGACGGTCGTGACGATCTCCGGCCGCGCCGATTTGCTCAAGGCCAAGGTGACGGCGAATGCGGAGGAGTGACCCTCCCGGTCATCTGTCCGCCGTCAGGATGTCCCGCAACTCCTCAAAATCGACGGGCTTCACGAGGTGATGGTCGAAGCCGGCTTCGCGGGAGCGGACGCGGTCCTCCTCCTGGCCATAGCCCGAGATAGCGACGATGAGGGCCTTGGCGCCTGAGGCATCGGAGCGCAAGCGGCGCGCCACCTCGTAGCCATCCATTCCGGGCAGGCCGATATCGAGCAGGACGATGCCCGGCGCCAATCGCCGCGCGAGTTCCAATGCTTCCGGGCCTTGATGGGCGAGGTGTACTTCGTAACCGCGCCGCGTGAGGAGACGGCCCAGGCCGGTGGCGGTGTCGCGATTGTCATCCACGAGCAACAAGCGCCGCCCCGCGCCTTCGCCGATGGCGACGGCGACTGCCTGGGGCGCACTCGGGCTCAGCGCATCGGGCGCGGCGGGGAGACGCACCGTGAAAGTCGTGCCGGTTCCCGGGCCTTCGGAAAAGGCTTCGACGGTGCCGCCGTGCATTTCGCAGAGCGCGCGCACCACGGTGAGCCCGATGCCGAGCCCGCCCTCGCGGCGGGCCGCGGAGCGCTCGCCTTGTGCGAAGAGTTCGAACATCAACGGAATTTGCCCGGGCGCGATTCCGATTCCGTTGTCCTGCACGGATATCACCACGTCCGTGGCATCTCCGCCGGGAATCTTTTCCTCCCGCGCTCGCAGCGTGATCTTCCCGTGAGGCGGCGTGTACTTGGCTGCGTTGGTCAGCAGATTCACGATGATCTGTTCCAGACGGGTCGGGTCCGCTTCGACCCACAAGAGACCGGTCGGCACTTCGACGACCTGCGCATGGCTGCGCTCCGTCATCAGCGGAGCGACGGCCTCGATCGCACTGGCGATGATTCGCGCTACGTCGAGCAGCTCGCGGCGCAGCTCGATCCGGCCGCGGGTGATGCGCGAGACGTCGAGAAGATCGTCCACGAGCCGGGCCAGTTGCGCGCTCTGGCGGCCGATCACGTCGGCCGCCCACGCGTGGTTTTCCGCGTCGTTGCTTTCCTTCAGTACCGTCACCGCACTGCTCACGCTGGCGAGGGGATTGCGCAGCTCGTGGGCGAGCATGGCGAGAAATTCGTCCTTGCGCCGGTCCGCATCGCGCAGGGTGGCCGCCTGGGCGGCGAGCGCTTCTTCGCCGTGTTTGCGGGCGGTGATATCGATCACGGCCCCATTGAAGCGGGCCACCTTCCCCGCGTCGTCGTGCTCCACGTTGCCGCGCGAGTTCACCCATCGCCAGCCGCCGTCGCGCAGCCGCAGACGATATTCCGTCTCGTACTGCACGCCCTGGCGCACCGACTCCGCGATGATCGCCCGCACGCGGGCCAGATCGTCGGGATGGATGGCCGCCAGGTAATGCGCGATCCCGCCGCCCTCGGCCTCGGCTGGCGACACGAGGAACATTTCCGCCAGGGAGGCGTCGGCAAAGACCCGGTCTTCGGGCACATTCCAGACCCAGGTGCCGACCGCGGCGGCGGCCATCGTCGCGGCCAGCCGGGCTTGGGCGTCGCGCAGCTTTTCCGCCGCCAGTTTGCGGTCGGTGATGTCCCGCGTGGAGCCGGCGACGGCCTCCACCCGGCCCTCCGCGTCAAAGGCCGGGGCGAAAATGTATTCGTAGGCACGAGTGCCGGCCACCGCGCTGGTGTAGGGGGTCTCGTCGCGCAGGGACTGTTTCGTGGCGATGACTTCCTGGACCTGCCGTTGCAGTCGCGCGGCCAGTTCCGGCGGATAATCCAGCTCGAAAAAATTCCGGCCCAACGCTTCCTCCGCCGTCTTGCCCCAGAGGTCGAGTAAAGCCCGGTTGATGAAGATGAACCGGCCCTGAAGGTCGAAGACGTAGTTGAAGTCCACCGTATTCGCGAGCGCTGTCTCGAGGATGCGGAGCTGCCGGGCCACCCCCTCGACGGAGGAACCGGAGGCCGCTGCGTCCAGTGAAGTGGACACGGCTCCACCACTCCCGAGAATTTCGGTCGGATGGGGAATGGAAGAAGGCACAGCGCCATAAGAGCACCCGCAGCGCGTGGCGGCAAGATGAGGCATTTGCGGCCAATCCATCCGTGGCTGCATGGTGGCGTGGTGATTTTCCGCAATGGAGCCTATGGAACCAATGGAGCGATGCACTTTTTGCGCCGGGTTATGACATACTTCCCCGCATGAACCCCGACGATTTCCACACCGCTTGCCACGGCCATATCGTCAGTTCCCGCCAGCCGCCCGGCCGGAGTGACTGGCCGAATATTTCAAGGGCCGGTCCATCAACGACGCCGACCTCGGCACTGGGAAGATGCGCGGCTTCCGCGACGAACGGACGGCGAGGAAAGGCGGGCGCTAATCAAGCCGAATCAAGGCAAATCAAGGTGCGAGTATTGGCCGCATTACAGGGAAGCCCGCGCGCCGGGCCGATGCAAAGCGAGGAGTTCCGGGCGAAGAAAAAGCAGCCGATTTAAGGTGCCTTAAGCCCCCTTAAGCCGATTTAAGGTGCGAGTTTTTTTTCTACAGGTTCCGTGAGCGCCAACCACGGGGTACTCACGAATTCCTGCCTTACGTGGAAACCGGCAGGCCGGCTCGCCCGGTGCAGCGGGTTTTGGAGTTGCCACGCCGTGGCGTTGGCTATTCGATGTGCGTCCTTCAGCCTCTTCCCTTGTACCAAAATCGCCCAAGATCACGACCCGCGCGAACCCCTGCGCCAAAGCAACGAATGACGTAAATGGACTGGTGGAATTCCTTTGAGACCGTTTCGAAAATACAGACCGGGCTGGCCATCCTGCTGACCTTGCTCGGGTTCGTCACGCTGACATTCAAGGTGAGGGGGGACCATCTCAAGAAGGCGGCCGACAAAGGCAAGTCCGAGGAGCACGCCAAACTGGAGGCCGATTTGCTGAAACAGACATGGGAAGCGCACACCCTGGCGGAGCAAATCAAGCAACAACAGGAAGGGGAGCGCCTCCGGGCATTGCCCCGCCATTTTCCGACGGATCGAAGCGAGCAGTTTTTAAAAGTGGCCGGGGAGGGGGTCACCGGCCCCCTGCGCCTGCAATTGGCCTACGTCTTCACCCAGGATGGCGAACCGCGCAATCTGGCCGCCGAATTCGTGACCTTGTTTGGGGGCAATCCCGCCAGCATGAGTGCGATTACGGCCAATAACGTCCATATCAAGGGCATCGTGGTCCAGGAGCACGCGGACACGGCCACGCCGTCCCAGTTTGCCTTGAACCTCGTCGCGGCCTTCGAGTCGGTCGGCTTCAAATGCACGTATGAAAAAGGGGCGCCGACTCCCGGTGTGGTCTGCGTGGTGGTCGGCACCAAGGAGTAGGAATGACTCGTTCATCGTGGGGGATTCGGCCGGCAGTGCCGCGCGTTGATTCTTGCCCGGATTCCCGCCGTTCTCTATCCTGCAACCCACTCCCATGAATACCAAACTTACCGCCTTCACGATGGTTGCCCTGCTCGCCTGGTGTTCGATGGCCTTGGCCGTCGACGTGTTCCCGGGCCAACCCAACATCAAGGGCGCTTACAACAAGCTCCTCAACGCGATCGGCCAACTCGAGAAGAGCAAACAAGGGGAGGCCCAAAAGCACATCGATCTGGCCATCGTGGATCTCGCCGCAGCCAAGACGATGCTCGAGCAGTCCACGAACAACAAGGGCACCTACCGCCCCACCGCGATCAAATTGTGCGACGAGGCAAAAGAGGTTTTGTCCGCAGCGCCACCCGATGTGGTGAAGGCCACCGAGATCGCCAATCACGCCTTGAAGGAAGTGACCATGGCGGGCAAAGCGGGCAGCCACCGGTAGATCGCTTCGCTAGTCCTCGCGGTGCAGCCCAAGGTGCCTGGCTGGGTCTCGGAACCGGCCCATTTGTCGTCAGATGGCGACACTTACGGCGCGGTACGTGCTGCTACGTAAGCCATGAAAACCGTCCAAGATCGTGCGGAGTTCTGGTTGTACATTCTCGTCGCCCTCGTGATATTTGCCTACATTGCGGAAGCTTGCCACTGGCACTTCGGGCCTTAGCCAAGCGGGCGGGGCGGTGCCCCAGTGGGCCTCATTTACTCTGGGGTCTGTAAGTAAAAATGCTGTCATATGATTAAAGCTTTGACAGCGGACCGCAGGCATGTTCACATCAACACGCTCGCCGCGTTGGGTTGGTGCGCTCGGTTTTTGAAGGCCGAAGGGATGTCAGCGACAAGTCCCGGTGTCGCCGCTCAGTTTATCGCCTCCGCGAGGAGGGGCAGTTTTCCCATGGGCTTTCAAAATTGAGGGCCACCGTCTTCGCCTGACGCCGGGCAGACCGCGACCCAACCCATGCAAGCCCAAGCAGCCCAGCAAATCGTCGAGGAGATGAATGCGCAGATGACGCAGAGCGGTATTCCGATCGACCGGTGGTACGTGGGAGTTTCGCGGGATTGGGAACAACGCCTCTTCGTGACTCACAAAGTTCCGAGAAAGCACCAGTGGTTCATCTGCCGTTACGCTCTCAACCATCTGGACGCGGAGGCCATTGCGCTGGCTTATCAAAAGGCCGGGAGCGCCGGCGACGTCGGAGCAAGCGACGAAACCGCGGTATTTGTCTACGCCTACGCTATAACGCCTCAGACGGTCCAGTAGAGGCTGCGCCCGTCAGCGTACCATCCGGCGCGATCCAAGCGGTGACGCCATCGATCTGGACGACCAGCTCAGCGCCCTCCACCCGGGCAAAAAAGCCGTGCCCAAAGACCTTGTTCAGGGAAGACGCCATCGCCCGCAGAACCGCTTCGTCGGCCTCAGGCCGCCAGGAAAGGGTGGGGTTGGATTCGTCGTTTCGGTTCATCTGCGATCATGAACTGAATCGCAATTGCGGTGCCAAACGGGTGGAAATCTATAAATATCATGAATACCATATCGGCTGCGACTGCATTCATCTGTCGAACGACCTCCAATTGCGCCTCATGGCGAAAATACATCGCCACACGAAGATTCAGATCCGAAATGCCGTCCAGCCCGGCTTGCACATCTTGGGGAATCTCGAAGGTCATGCTCATGGCGATAAGATCGACAGAACAGGGCGGGCCCTTAGCCCGGATATTTCATCCTTTCTGCAAAAAGTTAGCGAAGTCCCCGCGGTAA
>NZ_JBDUCX010000334.1:0-5836 GCF_040003245.1 Chthoniobacter sp. | reverse complement strand
ACAACGCGCAGAACGACGCGCCCAGCGCGCCCCAACTCCCTGTCATCCTGAGCTTGCGAAGGATCTCTGAATTCGCTCTGGCATCTATCGCCACGCTGGTGAGGAAAGGCAGAGATCAGAGATCCTTCGCAAGCTCAGGATGACAACGTTTTTTTGGCCACCGCATTCCGAAGGTAAATTCGTTCACACCCTAAACCTCACCGCGAATCCAAGCTTCGCCTCTTTTACAGCGGCAGCCACGCCCGAACAGCATCCTCAACCTTGGCCAACGTGTTCAAGTCCAGCTTGGCGATCCGGCGTATCAATTTCGCCCCCGGCATCGTCCCGATGCTTTGAACGTCAAACGCTCCGGGAGCGAAACCCGGCGCGCTATGCGGCACCTCAAAGCGCGTCTGTCGCACGCTGGTCGTCCGAGGAACGTATGTCACCAGCGCCCGCTCATGATCGAGATAAGCCACACTGAGAATGACCGCCGGCCGGACCTTCTGCGCCATGCCCAAATCCACCAGCCAAACCTCCCCGCGTTCTACACTGGGCCGTGCCATTGATCCCCTTCGCCTTCCTCGGCATCGAGCATCGTGAACACTTCGGCCGAAGCATTGACTGTGGCTTGGTATTCCTCCAGCCACGCGGCGACTTCCCGCACCTGCTCCATCGGCAGTTCGGTAATGGCAGCTTCAATTTCGGCAACGGTGCTCACATCGCTACAGTGCCCCGCCATGGCCGAAATGGCAAGCTGGACTGAGCCGGAAACGCGGGCATGCACTCCCTTGAACTGATTGCATTCTGCCTTCCGGCGATTATGCTTTCTGCCATGGCAGCCACCGCCTACCGCTATTTGATCAATCTGCCGGGCGTCCGGGGTGGGAACACTATCGTCGAAGGCACCCGCATCGGCGTGCATGACGTGGTTGGCTTGATCGTCAATGGCGCCGGCGTGGATGATGTCGTTCGCAGCTTCCCCGACCTCACCCGCGCGCAAGTCTACGAATGCCTTGCCTATTACGAAGATCACCGGCCGGAGATCGACACCTTGGTGGCCCGTCAGATGAGTGAGCCCGGCAAGATGTGAGATTCTTCCTCGACCACGATGTGCCCGCAGAAGTGGCCCACGTGTTGCGGCGCGAGGGACATGAAGTCACGGAGCTGCGGGAAGTGATGCCGGTAACGGCATCTGATCTGGAAGCCCTCCAGTATGCTCACAAACACGCCCTTTTTCTCATCACCTGCAATCGAGACGATTTCCTGGCGCTAGGCGCCACGCACCCTCATCCCGGCCTAATCATTTTGATTCGCCGCCGGAGCCGTCAGGCCGAATGTGGGAACTTGTTGACGCTGTTGCGCCAGGCCGGAGAGGACGGAATCGCCGGTAACGTTAATTTTGCCTGAGTCATGCCCGAAAACACCGCCCGCACCGCTTGGGAAACTGCGCTCGCTGAACATGTCGCCCGCGAATATGCAGCGAACCCAATCCCCACTCACCACACGCTCTCCCCCATCGAGACATTCCAGGGGCAAACGATCGGGCATACCGTCGTCGCCTGGTGGAATCGGTACCGATATCCCCTCCTCGAGGAGCGCGAAGTTCTTCGGGAATCCTTCGGCATCGAAAGCGACCCCGCGATGATCCTGCTTTCGGAAGGGCCCGGCCTGGTCGCCCTCAATACAATTTTCAAAAAGCCAAGTCCGAACACCTTCTTTCTAACGCCCGAAAGCTTCGATTCGTTTCTGGAAGACCACCCCGACGAAACCCATCGCTGGCATGTGGTATTTCTCTGTGCCTTCACTCCCGACTTGGAACCCCGGGTCTTATCACTCGCCGAGGCGAAATATCCTTTGGCGGAGCGGGAACAATACTGGGTGCATCATGAGACCACCGCCCTGGCCCCGCTTTTTGTCCGCGGCTGCCAGCACCTCTGGAAATTGAGCGGCGAGGAAATGATCCTCTTGGAAGAAGCCTTCTACACTTGGATCTCGTAGATTTCGCTGCGTCTTCCTCGTTCCGAATGTGAGGCTTTCGCCACGCGCCCTCAGTGGCCGGCACCTGTGCTTCGTAGTGAGGGGCGTGCTTCCATTCCCTACAAAACCCGCCCTCTCCGCGAGACGGAGTTTTACCCATCAGGATTGCATTCCCAATTTCTCAAATTGGGAACGAGGCCGTTCAATGGCGCAAACTTCCCTCCACCCCAGACCACCCTATTTCTTCCGGCACACCGCCAGGAAAATAATCCCTTCCGGTTCATACACAAACTGCAGCTTGCACTTGTGGAAGCGGGAGCGGTTGAAGACGGCGCTCAGTTCGCGTTCGCTACGGTGGAAGACTTTCCAACCGACCGCGTAGTCCAGGAAGGCGCGGTCGGGATTATCCGGATGAAAGGAACTGAGCAGAAGATCGCCGCCCGGGCGCAGTTTGACATAGATATCGTTCAGCAGACGCAGCAGCAGGGTGTCATCCAGGAAATCCGCGACCGTCAGGCTGTAGATGATGTCCTGCTCGGGCATGTCGAATTTCTGATGGCTGCTCGCCAGGTGCACGATGCTCGTTTTCAGGAGCTGAAATTGGTCGTCGTCCAGGCCCGCGGCCGTGCCTCGGGCGGCCACCGCCTTCAGACCGTGCGGGTCGAAATCGACAATCGTTCCGCGCAGGGCCTTTCCGGGGGGCAGCGCCCGGCTCGCCTCGAAGAACGGCTCCGCGGCGCCCCCGCCGATACCCGCGACTTGCATGGCGTGCGGGCACTCCCGCGCGTAGCTGATGATTTGCGCGGTCACGCTGTGATGGCGGTGCCGAACGGCCCGCAGCGCCGGCAGTTCCAGAAAAGCGGCGTCCAATAGCGGTCCGCTGCGGTCGTCGCCGCCGGGCGCGTTTTCGAGGATCAGGTGCAGCGCCTCGTAGTCGCACGCATAGCCGCGGGGTTTTTTTGCCAGCCTCTCGATGCAGCGCGCTTTCAAGAAGGAAGGCAGCAGGTCGCGCTGGATGCGCGCTCCGAGCTCGTCGCGCACGGCGAAACTTTCCGGCGACGTTTTGCCCAGGCAATCGGTCATGTATTTGCTGAAATCCTTCAAGCTGGCCGTCAGCGCCGCGGCATCCGGCGCCTGCTCCGCCGCTCCGATGGCCTCTTTGAATTGCTGGGTGCGGTCGGCGATTTGTTCCCAGCGTTTCACCACCTCAGGCGAGGCCGACGGCTGCTCACCGGCCGCCGTCCGCACCGCCATGCTGCCGGCGAGTTTGCGCAAGCGGCCGGTGACGATGATCGCGAGCGCCTTGTAGATGTGCGCGGCCAATCCGGCATCCTGCGGCAATTCGGCCTCAAGATCGGCACGCGTAATGGCCAGGACAGTCGAATCTTCGAGGGCCGTGATGGTCGCCGACGTCGGGCGGCCGTCGAGAAACGACATTTCACCGAAGGTTTCCCCCGGGCCGAGGCGTGAGACCTCGCGTCCACCGGCACTGGCCGACAACACGGCGAACAAACCGTCGAGAATGAGATAGACGAATTCGCCCCGCACGCCTTCGGTCACGATCACTTCTCCCGCTGCGACGGGTCGTTCCCGGCCCGCCTCAAAAAGCCAGGCCAGGTTGTATTCCTCGAGGACACTCAACAAAACGAAACCCGACTGCATGGACGACGAACTCAATGGCATGAAGCAACGTGTAGGCCCTCCGACTTCGCCGAGGCAATGCGTTACCTCCCCGCCACGTAATCGTAACAAAAGAGCCGCTATTTCACGCACCCGGCATCTTCGTCACCTAACAATGCCAGCGCCGGCCCGCAATCCTCCACCGTCCGAATCTGAAAGCTGATCCACGCCGAGGGGCCGAAGACGTGGTGCGGCGCGGCCCGGCCGGCGGCGACGATCTCGGCGGCGCGGCCGCGGGTGAGTTTCACGTCGAGGAGGCCGTTGCCGTGGACATGCGCGAATTCCTGGCCGGCGCGGCGGAATCCCAGGCCGCCGTACTTGTGCCGGGCCGGGGTGACGCCGGGCAGACGGAGCGCGGCGGCTTCCAGCGCTTCGATGGCCTGCAAGGTCTGGGGATGGAAGACCGCCGTCCAGGTGAGCAGAAAGGCATCGAAGAGCTGCGGGGCGAACGGGACGTGCGCCAGCCAGCGGAAATAGCGGACGACGAAGCGCAGCATCATTCCCAGAGGATCTGCCGAAATCCGAGCGGACGGACCGCGTTTTTACCATGAAGAGCACGAAGGGCATGAAGGGAAGAGGACAGGGAAGTGTGCTGGCCCATCTTCATGCTCTTCATGCTCTTCATGGTGTCTCACCCGCTTTATTCCACGTCGGAAGCGGTCCGGTCGAACCGGCAGAGTGCCGGAATTTTTGACCGCGGATGACACGGATGGGCACGGATAAAAGACCGGTTTTCCGCCATCTGTTCCCATTCGTGTTATCCGTGAAATCCGCGGTCATTTTTTCTCTCAGGCCCCGCTCTCGCTCTCGGCGAGGTGCTGGATGTGTTTCATGACGCGCAGATGGACGGCGCGGAAGATATCGTGCGTCCACCAGTCGAAATACGGCGCGGGGCGGACGTGCAGCGAGTACCAGGTGCGGCCGATGAGGGTGGTGGTGCCGTCGCCGTTGTCGCGCAGCTCGAACTGGCCGCGGTGGGCATCGAGATGGCCGAGCAATTCGGGGTCGGGCGGTGCTGCCACGATGTCGAAGGTGAGCACTTTTCCCGGCACCAGCTCGGCGACCTTTTCCTGGAAGACGGCGCCGCCGCTGAAGATGCAGGCGCGATCGGCGCCGACGAAATTGCCGCTGTTCGTCGTCTCCATGGGATACGGCAGGCCGACCCGGAACAGCCAGTAGCCGGGCGCCTCGGGAATCTTGGGAAAGGCGAGGACATGCGGCCAGACCCTGGCGGGCGGCGCGGCGATGCGGATTTCATCGGTGACCACGCCGGTGTGCGGTCCACGGAGCGCGGGTTCCCCGGCGACAGCGAGGACGAGGAGGGGCGCGAGGCAGAGATTGAGGCGGTCGGGGGCTTTGCGAAACCAGACGCGTCCGCCGAGCGCGCCCGCGATGATGCCGAGATAAATAATGGGTGCGCCGATGACGAGGCAGACCGCGCCTTCGTGAAAGACCACGTAGGCCGCCGTGAGCCCGACCAACATGCAGGTGAGCGAGTGGAGGAGTGTTTCGCCGATGCGCAAGGCGAGCGGACGCCAGACCCAGGCCGCCACCAACCCGATCGTGAAGGGAACGAGAAAGATGCTCGGATAAATAACGATCACCGCGTTTCCTTTGGCCAACAAGGTGAGCCCGTAGGCCAGCAAGCACACGAGCCCGCCCGCGGCATTCCCCGCGAGCATTCCCAGAAAAAGACGCCGCGCATTCATGCGGCGATGCTGTCGACTTCAGTCGGAGATAGCAAGACGCGGGCGGGGCAACCACGAATGCACGCGAATGAACACGAATGAGGGACGGGGATCGTCTTTTCTCATTCGCGTCCATTCGCGTCCATTCGTGGTTTCGTTAGTCGGCACTCCCGGTTTGCTGCCGTGAAGGAAGGACGCGCGCCACGCCGCAGCTTGCTCTTCCAAATGGGAAAGCGGTTCGCTATCTTCGGCGGCGATGAAAGTGACACCTCCTGCGACCGGCCCGCGTCTCCTCGCGACGCGGCGCAGCCTGGTGGAGCGATTGACGAACTGGCAGGACCAGCGCAATTGGCAGGAATTTTTCGATACTTACTGGCGGCTCATTTACGGCGTGGCGCGGCAGAGTGGGCTGACCGATGCGGAGTCGCAGGACGTGGTGCAGGAGACGGTGCTGACGGTGGCGAAGAACATCACGAAGTACGAGCGCGAGCAGGGGTCTTTCAAGGGCT
>NZ_JBDUCX010000121.1:0-19672 GCF_040003245.1 Chthoniobacter sp. | reverse complement strand
TCGGTCTTCCAATGAAGGCATGACCTAAACGCGCCCACCCCGGCCTCCTGAGTTGATGTTAAATACCGGATCGGGATTTCCAACCTTTGGTCGCACACAGCAGGGCAAATCGGCGTAGCCGCTCCGAGGGGCGCACGGCGAAATTCGAAGGATCTCGAACCACGCCGCGTTCCGGTCTCGAAGGACTCGGCTAAAGCTAAAAATTGGGAAAGATCATTCGCGGAGCGTCACAGCGAGCGCTGCTTTCAAGCGCTCTTTCAGCCGTGTATGCGCCGCGTTTACTTCGTCGGCGGTGAGTGTCCTTTCGGGACTCCGATAAGTCAACGAATATGCCACCGATTTTTTGTCGGCCGGAATGCGAATTCCACTTGCATCAGCGAAAACGTCAAAGAGCTCCACCTCGGCGAGAAGCGGCTCGTTGGCGCTGCGCAGGGTTTGCTCGATTTGCGCGTGCGCGAGGGTGAGCGGCGCGAGCAGCGCGATATCGCGCGCCGTCGCCGGAAAGCGTGGGATCTCCCGATACTTTTTCACCGTGGAAACGGCGGGCAGCGCGCTGAGATCGATCTCGGCGAAGAGCACCGGCGCGGTGGCGTCGAGGCCGCGTGCATCCTTTGGCCAGAGCTGGCCGGCGAAACCGACCGGCTGCCCCTCGACCTGAATGACGAGGGCCAGGGCGAGCGCGGAGTTTTGATCGGGAACGAAAGTGGTTTGTGGACCGAGCACCGCGGAGACGACGCCCTTGAGATGGAATAGATCCGCTTCGCTCCCCTCCCCGCCGCGCCAGCAGCGTTCGCTGGTGACGCCGCTGAACACGCAAGCGAGATGGGTGGATTCCTCGGCGCCTTGCGCGGAGAAGACGCGACCGGCCTCGAACAGCCGCACCGTCTTCGCACCGGCGCGCAGATTGTCGCGCAAGCCCTGCAACAATCCGGGCAGCAGTCCCGGACGCAGGATGACCTGTTCGTCGTTCATCGGGTTTTTGACCCGGCGACGATTCTCCACGCTGTCGTGCAAGAGGCCCAGGCCGGGCGCGGCCTCGCCGATGAGCATGAGCGTGCGGGCTTCCGCGAAGCCTTGCGCGACGAGCGCGCGGCGCAGGGACATGGAACGATCGTAAGCGCGGTCCGTGGCGGACGCCGGGGCGAATTGCGCCTGCACACGGGCCGGCACAGCCTCAATCCCCACCACGCGGGCGATCTCCTCGATCAAGTCGATCTCGCGCGTGAGGTCCGGACGGAAGGACGGGATCTCCCAGCCTTCCTCCGCCTTGAGCAAGCCGAAGCCGGTGAGGATCGCGTCGATGCGTTCCGGCGGCACTGCCAAGCCGAGCAGCGCCGCCACGCGAGGCGTGCGCAATTTCACCGTGTGCGTGAAGACCGATCCGGCATTCTCGTGCAGTGCCGTCACGGGATCGAACGCGACGCGCGATTCCGGCCCGTGGCCCACGCCGAGGTCGCCGATGGTCCCGCCGGCGATATCGAGGATCAACGCCGCCGCCCGGTGCGAGGCGACGATCACGCCATTGATATCCACGCCACGCTCGAAACGATAACTGGAATCGCTCGACAACCCGAGCGCCCGCGAGGTGCGTCGGATCGTCGGCCCATCGAAATGGGCGCTTTCGAGGATGATGTTGTGCGTGGCCTCGGTCACGCCGCTGGCTTCCCCGCCCATCACGCCCCCCAGCGCGAGCGCGCGCTGGTCATCCGCGATCACGATATGCTGCGGCGCGAGCGGGTAGGTCTTCCCGTCGAGCGCGAGGAACTCTTCGCCGGCCACGCCGGCCCGGACGCGGATATCGCCGTCGAGTTTGTCCGCGTCGAAGGCATGCAGCGGCTGCCCCAGTTCGAGCATCACATAATTGGTGATGTCCACGATGTTGTTGATCGGTCGCAGGCCCACGGCCTCGAGCTTGCGGCGCAGCCATTCCGGGCTGGGGCTCACCGTCACATTGGAAATTTCGAGCGCCGTGTAGAGTTCGCAACCTGCGGGCTCGACGTTCACTGCGGTCGTGCCGAAGCCTTCCACTTTCGCCGGGCCTTCCGGCGCGGTGAAAGCCTTCCCCGTCAGAGCCGCGATCTCGCGGGCAATGCCGACGTGACTGAGCAAATCGGCGCGATTCGGCGTGATCTCCAGGTCGAGCACGGTATCCCCGGGGAAGAGATCGGAAAGCGGCGCGCCGACTTTCGACTCGGGCGACAAAATCAGCAGTCCGTCCTCCCCTGCCGGCAGACCGAGTTCCTCGGCACTGCACAGCATTCCTTGCGATTCCACGCCGCGCAGCTTGCCCACCTTGATCTTGAAATCCGGCCCAAGCACCGCACCGGGCAGCGCCAGCGGCACCTTGTCGCCCACCTTGTAATTTTTCGCCCCACAGACGATCTGCCGGGCGGTGCCGGTGCCATCGTCCACCTGGCACACGCTGAGCCGGTCGGCATTCGGGTGCGGCACGCTTTCGCGAATCTGCGCGACGACGACATTCGGGATGTTCACGCCGTGCGTTTCCACGCCTTCCACTTCCACGCCGGCCAGGGTGAGGAGATCGACGAGTTGCGGCACGGTCGATGGGAGTTCGACGAGTTCGCGGAGCCAGTTGAGAGAGACTTTCATTGGGAAAAAAGAGGGGCGCTACAAAAGACCGGGCGGTGGATTGGGGCAAGTCTCAAACGGAGGGAGGCAGGAAAGGCAGAACATCGAACACCCAACATCCAATGAAGGCCCGCCATCACCGGCTGGCCACGTCGCAGTCGATGTCGTCTGGGCGTCCCTCGGACAGTCCAATATTTTTCCAACACCTTAATTCAGCTTAATTCACCTTAATTTGGCTTAATCTCCTCTGTATTTTGCTCCGACCTTTGAGTGGGATCTCGGTCGGATTCGGGGTGGATGCCCTGTGGAGCCCCTTTGAGACGACAAAAAAAACAGGCACGATTAGGCACGACTGGGCACGATTAGCCTGGAGACCGCCCGACGGAACGGGCTTCCTTCCGCCGACATTGTCGGCGGCAAATCGTATACTGGATTCAATCGTGCATTGCATCGTCTCGAAATTTCTTCCCCCAGCGCCACCTCCCAACCTTCTGATACATGTTCATCCTGACACATTCCAAAGCGACTGGCAAACAAATTTTCATTTCCCACGAATGGCAGGCGCATCCTTGTCACATTCGATTTGGCGTTGGAGTGAATCGCATTGCGAACGAGAACGGAGGGAAGGCCGGTCAGGATAATGGAGAGCATGTAGGGCAAGGCGAAGGGCTCCACGGAATGCTCGTATTGCTTTCGCGCTGCTGGCTTTTGTGATGCCGGGCTGACTTCACCCCTTCCCCTTCCCCGCTGGGGTTCATTGGCGATTCCTGTCCCGGCTTGTCATATAAACCGCCCCGGCGTGTCACTCACTCACGCCCATGAAGAATGGAACACGCCGAGATCCTCTCCCAACTCGAAGCCCTGCACCGCGACGCCTTTGGCTGGGCGGTGAGCTGTTGTGCCGGGGACTGGCATCGCGGGGAGGATGTGTTGCAGGTGGCCTACGTGAAGGCCGTGCATGGTTCGGCGCGGTTCGACGGGCGGTCGGCGTTCAAGACTTGGTGGTTCGGCGTGATACGGTTCACGGCACTGGAGGAGGCGCGGCGCGCCCGGCGATGGTTCGCCTTTCTCGACCGCTGGCGCGCGGAGCCGGAGGCGCCGGACGAGGCCTCGCCGATCGTGGAAGACTCGGAGCTGGCGGCACTGGCTATCGCCTTGCGCGCATTGTCCGAGCGCCAGCGGGAGGTCCTGCATCTCACTTTCTACCAGCGTCTCAGCTTGAGCGAAGCGGCGGACGTGATGCAGGTCACGGTCGGCTCGGCCCGGCAGCATTACGAGCGGGGCAAGAAGCGACTACGGGAGATCCTGCCCAACCGGAGTGCGCTCCATGAATGAACCCACGCCGGACGACGATCTGCAGGTGCTCTTTGCACGCCAACGGGCCGCCGATCACGAGTCGACCTCCCCCTTTCACGCGATGCGCACCTGGGCCTTGGAAGCCGGGGCCACGGCTTCACAATCCGGGCTGGCGCCGGGGTGGCGCTGGCTGTGGCCAACGGGGGCGGCGTTCGCCCTGGGCATCGTCACCGTATGGTTCGCCACGCATCATCCAGCGACGCCTCCCGCGTCATCGCGCGACACCCTGGCGCGTCAGCTCGCCGCCATCGATGCCGCCTTGCAAAGGAGCGCGGCCGCCCAGCGCGAGCTCATTGCCTGGCAATCGCCGACCGACTTTCTCCTCCATCCCAGTCACCACGAAAACCGCCCATGAAAACCACCCTGCTCCTCATCACCGTTACCCTGCTCGCCTTCCTTCACCCGGCGGCCGCCCAAAACCCGATCGAGGGCGAACTGTTCCCGCCGGATTTCCTCCTGGCCCAGCGGGAGGCGATCGGCCTGAACGAAAAACAGCTCCAGGACATCCAGTCGATCGTGCAGGACGTGCAGCAGAAATTCGAAACGCTCAAGGGCCAGCTCGAAGAACGCGGCCGAGCCTTCCAGGAGATCTTGCATCAACCCAAACCGGATATTGCGCAGGTGGAAGACAAGCTGCGCGCCATGCTCACGCAGGAGAATGAGATGAAGCTCCTGCAAGTGCACCTCATGCTGAGTCTGCGCAATACCCTCACCGCCGAGCAGGTGGACAAAGCCCGCCAATTGCGCCAGCAGCAGCCGTCGCCCACCGCCGGCAAAGATCCCCGGGAGGGATTGCCCGAGCGCCTGGGGAAGAAGTTCGAGCAACTGAAGACGGCCATGCAAGAGCGGGCCTTTGAGGGCGCGCCCCCGGAGGAAATCGTCAAGCAGGTGGGCGAGATTCAAAAGCTGGCGCAGAGCGGTCAGCCGCTGGAGGCTGAGCGCCGGATCGATCAACTCATCGTCCAATTGCGCGAGGGGAAGAAGAAGCCCTGAGGACATGGGAACCGCGGAGGCGCGGAGAAAGGCGACAATCGGACAATGAGACAGCGAGACGACGCCTTCCCGCTCCCTGTCCGATTGTCTCATTGTCTCATTGCCATTCCTCCCCCCCCTCGGCGTCTCTGCGGTCTCTGCGTTTTTAAATCCTTTCGGTCATGAAACGGAAACCCGTCCGAATTCTCTTCCGCATCGTGGCGGGGATCGCCCTGATCATCAGCGGAATCGTTCTCTATCTTCGCCTCGCTGAGCCCAATCCCGCGAAGGGGCCGGTCGCTCCGGTCAAACAACAGATCGGCGAGGTGACTTATCGTCCGCTGACGATCGAAGGCGCGCCCAGCGACCCGCACGACTACGGCATCTACGATCCCAGCATCGAATACAGCCGGGATGGCACCGCTGGCTGGCTGCTCTATTCTTCCGTCACCGGCGAATACAAGCCGGTCGGCAAATATGTCCATACCTGCCTGGCCCGCAGCAACGACCATGGCCGCACGTGGACGTATGTGGGTCGGATCAATACCTCCGCCGATGCCACCCTGGATCTGGGCGATGGCAAGACCCTGGACGGGGCGTGGCGTTATGAAGTCTCCACGCTCGTCCGCGACGACGGTGCTCCCGAGGGCGACTGGAAGCTTTTCGTGCACAAGTATTTCTGGAGTCCAAAAAAGGACCGCATGTTTGCCTACGGCTGGATCGCCATGCGCACGGCGCACGACCCGGCAGGGCCGTGGTCGGAGGAAGTCCCGCTCTTCGGTGCGGGGCAGAATCCGCCGGCGCCGTATCACCAGACGCGGGTTGATCTCAACGCGCTCCACCCTGACCTGCGCAACCAGGTCACCTATTCCGAGATGGGTTCTCTCTCCCACGACGGCGTCCTTTACGTCAGCATCGGTGCAATGGGGCTGCTCGGGCCCGACAAGATCGTGCTGCTCCGCTCGCGCGACCACGCGAAGACCTGGGAGTTCGTGCGGACACTCGTCACCCGCGACGATGCGAAGACGCTCGGCTACAGTTGGTTCGACGGATCCAGCCTCGCGGAAGAGCATGGTCGATTCTTCCTCCTCGTCACGCCCGGCTCCCGCAAGCTGATGCACGATGGCACGGTCGCATTGGAGTTCGCGTCGCTCGATCAGGGCACCCTTCAGCGCGACCCTACAGGACAACTGAATATTGCCGCCTACTTTCCGCCGCAGGCTTCCATCCTTTCCGGCCCCGGAGCCGGCCAAAGCGACTACGACGAACACAACACCGCCGGCGGCCTCATCCTGCCGCAGTTTCGATTGAGCACCTACCCGCACGTCTTTCAGATCTTCAGCACGGGGCGGACGCTGACTGGCTCAAAGCCGGGGGAATAGCACGCAACATCCAACGCCCAATGGCGCAAGCGACATACGGTGGTCTCTCTTCATTGGATGTTCGATGTTCAGCCTTTCCTGCCCTCCCCTTCCGCTATTGCGCGACGCCGCGGGCTCGGACACATTTCCCGCCATGGTCACGTTGCCGATTGGCACCATCACTTTTCTCTTCTCCGATATCGAGGGCAGTTCCAAGAAATGGGAACAGCATCCCGATGCCATGCGCGTGGCCCTCGCCGCCCACGACAAGATGCTGCGCGCGGCCTTCGAGGGAGAGGGCGGCTACGTTTTCAAGACCGTCGGCGATGCCTTTTGCGTGGCCTTCGATACGGCGCTCCAGGCGCTCAGCGGCGCGTTGCAGGCGCAGCGTGACCTGCGCCGGATGGCGTGGGAAGGCATCGAGGAGCTGAAGGTGCGCATGGCGGTGCACACGGGCGCGGCGGAGCATCGCGATGGCGATTACTTCGGCCAGTCGCTCAACCGCGTCGCCCGCATCCTCGCTTCGGCGCACGGTGGGCAGGTGCTGTTTTCCCTGCCCGCGGAAGAACTGGTGCGCGACCACCTGCCACCGGGCGTGCAATTGCGCGCCCTCGGCGAGCATCGCCTGCGCGACCTCGCGCGGCCGGAGCACCTCTTCCAGCTCGTCACCTCCGATCTTCCGTCGCAGTTCCCGGCGCTGCGCTCGCTGGAGAGCGTGCCGAACAATCTGCCTGTGCAACTCACGACCTTCATCGGTCGCGAGCGTGAACTCGGCGAGGTGAAGCGGCTGCTCGGCAGCACGCGACTGCTCACGCTCACCGGTAGTGGCGGCACGGGCAAGACGCGCGTCTCCCTGCAAGTCGGCGCGGAATTGCTCGAGCAATTTCACGACGGCGTGTGGTTTGTGGAATTTGCCACCATCGACGATGGCGCGCTCGTGGTGGAAACGGTGGCCGGCCTGCTCGATCTGCGCCAGGAAGCGGAGCGTTCGCTGCTCACCACGCTGACCAGTTTCCTGCGCAACAAGCAACTGCTGCTCATCCTCGACAATTGCGAGCACGTGGTCGCCGCTTGCGCCCGCCTCGCCGAGACGCTGCTGCGCTCCTGTCCGCAACTGCGCATCCTCGCCAGCAGCCGCGAACCGCTGAGCATCGCGGGCGAAACGGCGTGGCCCCTGCCCCCGCTTTCGCTGCCGAATCATTGGCGCGATCTCGGCGACGGCCCCGATGCCTTCGAGCGCCTGTCGGAATACGAAGCGGTGCGGCTCTTCATTGACCGCGCGACCCTCGCCCGTCCCGCATTCCAGCCCACCAACGAAAACATCGTCACCATCGCGCAAATTTGCTGGCGGCTCGACGGCATCGCCCTGGCCATCGAGCTGGCGGCCGCGCGCATTCGCGTCCTCACGCTCCAGCAAATCGTCGAGCGGCTGGACGACCGCTTTCATCTGCTCACCACTGGCAGCCGCACGGCGGTGCCGCGGCAGCAGACATTGCGTTCCTTGATCGACTGGAGCCACGATCTGCTCAGCGAACCCGAGCGCGTGCTGTTTCGCCGCCTGTCGGTCTTCGCCCGCGGGCGGACGCTGGAATCCATCGAGGCCATCTGTTCCGACGCCACCCTCGAGACGTGGGGCATCGTGGATCTGCTCACGCAGCTCGTGGACAAGTCGCTCGTCTACGTGGAAAAAGAGCCGGTCACGGGAGCGCGCTATTTCATGCTCGAGTCTATCTGGGACTACGCGAATGAGAAGCTCGTGAACGCCGGGGAGGCGGACACGTTCCGCGTGCGGCACCTCGATTATTTCATGGCCTACGCGGAGAAGATCTCCCCGCAGTTGCGCGGCCCGCAGCAGAAAGAATGGCTCGACCGCGCGGAGCAGGAAGCCATGAACCTGCGCTTCGGCATCGAGACGAGCCAGGAACTTCCCGGTGAAGTCGCGAAAGGCTTGCGGTTGATGACGGCCATGCAACGGTTCGTGGAAGTGAAGGGCCTTTTCAAGGAAGCACGCGAACATTTTGGCAAACTGCTGGTGCATCCCGATGCCAGCACCCGCGATCTGGTGCGCGCCCGCGCGGTGGCGGCGGCGGGCCGGCTGGCGTGGATCGCCGACGAAATGCCGGCCGTGCTGGCCCTCCACACCGAAGCGCTGGAACTCTTTCGCGAGCTCGGCGACAACCGCGGCGTGGCCCAGGCGCTGGCCGACCTCGCCTTTCACGCGCTGGATTGCTTGCAGGACATCCCGCAGGCCAAAAAGTTGCTGGACGAAGCCGACGCGCTCGCCCAACCGCTGAATGAGCCGCGCATCCTGGCGCACATCCGGCACATTCGTGGGGTGATGGCGGCCAGCGAAGGCGATTTTGCCGGCGCCTTCGCCCTGGAGGAAGAAGGACTCTCGTACTATCAGCAGATCGGCGATACCTGGCTGGGCATCATCCTCGCCTGGAACGTGGGGGTGAATGCCACCGTGCTGGGACGCTTCGCCGAGGCCCACAACCGGCTCAGCAACTGCCTCCGCATCGGCCTCGAACTGGGCAATCGCTGGGGTGCTTCCTATCCGCTGGAGGCGCTGGCCACCCTCGCTGTGGCGCAACGCCAGTACGATCGCGCGGCCCGCCTTTTCGGCGCCGCCGACGCGCAGCGCACTCGCATCGGCCTCGTCCCGCAAGCGGCGGATCATCCCGCGATGCGCGCTGTCTTCAGCCAGGCCACGGACTTTCACGGCCCGGCGATCGAGCAGGCGCGCGCCGAAGGGCGCTCGCTGAGCCTGGATGCGGCGATCGCGCTGGCGACGAGGGTGGAGTAGCGCGGTTAAAGACGCGGAAGCAGAACTCCGGGGAACACACTCGTCCCGAGTGTTGGCGATGGCGTCCCGCCTTCGCGGACTTTTTCGGACGCCTGTAGGAAAACGAACACGTCAAGCGGCGGAGACGCTACCAAAGTTCGTTTCGGCGGGACGCCGAAACCAGCACCCGGGACGGGCGCGCTCCCCAGATATCTAATGCCGCACTCTTCGTGTGGGTTTTGCTACTTCGGCAGTCCCGCTTCGTAAACAAACCACTCGGGTTTGTGGTCCGCGAGTGGCGCCTTGAGCTTTTCGAGTTCCTCGGCTGGTCCGTGGATTTCGAGGCGGAGGAGGTCGGAGATGGTCAACATCTCGCCGAGGATTTCGCCGACATTGGCTAGATGCGCGAGCGTACCTTCAGCGCCAACATAGCCTTCCCGGCAGAAGACCACGTCGCCATTGACGGTGAACTCGTAATAGAGGCATTTCGGCTCGGTGGTCGTCTTCGCGATGAACTTGGGCAGCAGCGCACGGGCGGCGTCCATTTTGCCCGGGTGAACATGGAAGTAAGGGTGGATCGAGACGGCGGGTTGGCTCATGGAATTTTTGGGGTGAAGGTTAGTGTTTGGTTTGGGCATTGCCGCCAGCCTGCGCGGCGAAGAGATCCCCTTCGCCCAGCCGGCGTTTGAACATCTCGATGGCCACCCCGTAGCACTGCTGGGCGAGCACTGGATTGTAGCGCGGGCCCTCATCGCGCAGGAACGCATGGGCGGCGTTGAATTCATGCCATTGGAAAAATGTGCCGGCGGCTTCCAGCGCGGCGTGGATTTTCACGCGCCCTTCCAGCGGCACATGCGGATCCTGCCGGCCCCAGATCATCAGCAACTCCCCTTGGATTTCCGGGATGCGGTCGAGGCTGTTGTCGTTCATCCCGGCGCCGAGGCTGCGCTTGTGGATGTCGGTGGCGTAGAAGCAGGTCGTCGCGAGCACCCCGGGATTCATCGCCGCGCGGAAGGCGAGATGCCCGCCGATGCAGATGCCCACGACCCCGAGTTTCCCCGTCGAGGCCGGATGCGACGCGAGATATTCCAACACGGCGCGGGCGTCGGCGTCGTAGGCCTCAATCGGCTTGGTGGTCTTGAGTTCATTGCCACGGTCTGCGCCGGCGGTGTCGTAAGCGAGGGCCGTCCCCGCCGGTTCGTATTCGTGATAGATCTCCGGCACCGCAACCACGAAGCCATTCCCGGCGAGCAAGGCTGCGGTGCGGCGGATCGGGCCGGTGACCTGGAAGATTTCTGAGAACAGCAGGATGCCTGGATATTTTCCCGGCGCAGCTGGGCGGAAGACGTGCGTCCGCATCGGGCCTGTGGGTGTTGGCAGATCGACGAACTCGTGATCGGTGATGGTCATGACTGGTCGCTTATCTGCGGTGGATGGCTCCGATTCAATACCAAGTTCCCTACCGGTGTCATTCTGAGCGGAGTGTAACGCAGTCGAAGAACCCCGTCGAAGGACCAAGGAGAACCGATGGTAAAGCGACGGGGTCCTTCGACTTCGCTCAGGATGACAGAATTATCAGCGCTGCACTTGCAGCACGATGATCACCTGGCCCTTGCCGTATTGCGGGCCGCGGATGAAGAGCGGACTGCCGGGCGCGAGCTTGACCTCGGTATCGACCAGCGGGCGCTTCTCCTGGAAGAGCTGCAGATTCAGCAAGTAGCCGCCGCGCGCCTCCTTCGAAGTCGTCCGGCGCGCTCGCACGCTCAACGGAAAGATCGGGCTCGGTACGAGCCAGTTCTCGGTGAGTTCATCGATAGCCTGGGTCGCGCTGCCCGCCAGCTCGAATTGACTATAACCGAAGACGCGCTTGAGCCGTGGGGCGAATTCGCGCAGTTCCGCGGGCGGTTCCTTGGGATTCTCGGGATTGGTCGCCACGATGACCCCGCTCCAGATATGATCCACCTTCCCCGGCAAGGGGCGGTTGACGTCCTTCGGAATCGAGAGCGTCATCACGCCATCCGGCGGCTCCGCGGCGAGCAGCAGACCGGTGAGCCCCAACAACAGCAATATGGCAGGCCAGAGACGCATTTACTTGTTCAGCGCGTAGGTCGCGGGAATGTAGTCCAGCCCATCGAGCCACACGACCGTCACGTTGTCATCGGCGCTGTAGACCGTGGATGCTGAGACGTTCGGATTACCGGGCCAATTCTCGACGACTTGGGCGAAATAATTCGATTTATCGATGTGCTTCGCGCCGCCCGGGATCGTCGTCTGGAAGAGCGCGAGGGTGATGGCGAGACAAGCGGCCCCGGCCCAAGCCAGACGCGGCAGCGACCAGAAAAACGCCCGCTTCTTCTCCACCGGGCGCGGTGTCTCCGCGGCGATGCGCTGCATCAATTGATGATTGAAGAACTCGGGATTACCCAGCGGGGGCACCGTCGGATGCTCGCGCAGGAGCTTGCCCAGCTTGAGCGCGCCATCCTTCTCGGCGGCGGCCTCGGGATGTTCGGCCAGTTGCTTTTCAAAATCCGCCAGTTCGGCGCCCGTCAGCTGGCCATCGACCCACGCAGTGAATTGTTCTTCAAATGGTTTCATAGACGTCTTTCAGCAGGGCTTGGAGTTTCTTGCGGGCGTAAAAAAGGCGGGACATCACAGTCCCCAGTGAGCAACCCATCTGCTCGGCGATTTCCGTGTATTCGAGACCATCGATCTCGCGCATGACGATGGCCGTGCGGTGTTCCGGCGAGAGCCTGGCGATGGCTTCGTCGATGCGCTGGCGGACTTCCTTGTCGGACATGCGTTCCGCGGGCGCGAGCTCGGCCTTCGGCGCGGTGGACGCGCCGGGGGCGATATTGTGCAGGCCGATCTGGTCGTCGAATTCCGTGCCACCCTCGATCTGCTTCCGGCGCAGCGAGTCGATGGTCACATTCATGAGGATGCGATAGAGCCACGTGTAGAAAGAGGACTGTCCGCGGAACCGGCTGATGGATTTCCACGCCTTCAGGAAGCCGTCCTGGGCAAGATCCCAGGCGTCCTGTTCGTTGCGGACCATATTGTAAATCATGGCGTAGGCTCGGTTTCGATAGCGGGTGACAAGTTCGTTGAAGGCCGTGGTATCGCCGGCTTGCGACCGGGCGACCAAATCGAGGTCATCCGGCCCAGTGGCGATGTCCGAGGTCTCCGTGGGCACGGTATTGGACGGGGGCGGTCTCAATTCATTCACCCCTTTTTCCAGAATTTATTGGACCTACAGTCAAACTTCAGTCTGCTTCGAAACGCCGGCGCCATTCAGTGCGAAACTCGCCCATGAGCTGAATGATGCCGTCACGAATCTGGAAAAGCCGTTGGTTGAGCGTGCCGAAACGCTCGGCATCGATCGCCCCGTCCCGGCGGAGCTGCATGGCCCCTTCGATGGCCGTCATGATCGCCTTCAACGCCCGCTTCAGGTAGGCGATGGTCATCCCGATCTCGTCCACGTCGTCGTCGCTCAGGGCGGCCGCGAGCTTGGCGCTGGCGATGGCTACATTGGTCGAGAGCTTCACCGCCGACGGCTGGTTCTGGAGATCCTTCACTTCCTCGAAAAGCTGGTCGATCCACACGGTCAGCGCAAAGGACGCCTGATACAGAGGATGCACCTCAAAGCCATCCTCGGCATCCTCCTTGTCGTCGTCTTCCCCACCCTCGGCGTCGGCCTCGAGTTCCTCGTCAAAAAGCGAATCGACATTCTCCACCCATTCGCGCCCGTCCTTGTCCAGCAGATGATTCCAGCCCATCTCGCGGGCAATGATCTGGTCGCGGTTCGGGTCGTCGATGTAACGCTCCAGCAGCTCCATGTATTTCTCGGTCTTACGGTCTTGCTGCTGGAGGAAACGCTCCCAGTCGTATTCGTCCCAAATTTTGTCTGGCTCGTCGGGTTCGGCCATATGTCGTTTAGTTATCGTGCCGCCCCGCCGACTGCAAAGGGATTTTCGCAGAAATATACGTAGGGAGCGGAGGGAGCAATCGGGCGTGGTTCTAGCCCTCCCGTGCTTTCCGTCAAGCCTCGCGTCTCACCGAGCGGGGCATCGGGCGCACCCTGATCTCACCCATATCCCCGGCGGTCGGTATGGGACCGGGCATGCGAAAGGCGCGAAAAGAGAGAACCTTTACCACCTGGCGGTGCCAGAACCGCAGTGAGTACAACGCCAAAATGATCGTGAGGATGAACAGGGGCAGCGTGGGCAGCCCCGTCCAATCGAGAAACATGGTGAGAGAGAAATAGATGACGGCAATGACCAGAAAGCGGAATTGCAGGCGCAGACCGCAACGCATGTGCAGGCCGAACACGCCAAAGGGCAGCGAAACCAAGGCACACAGGAACCAGAAAAGCGGCTGCGCGAGCACGGCCGCCTCGGTCTGGCGATCGAACGCCCGGTCGATGCAAAGACGGACGACCAGCAGAATCAGAATCAGCGCCAGGTACAAGAAGTCCAGGCGGAGGGTGTAAACGCTGCTTTTGCGGCGGTTCATGATCAGGACGGCTGGGTTTTGGCGACCGCCGCCCCCTGCATGTACGCAGGGCACACCTGTCCTTTTGCTCAGTTGGGCTGACACCGAGGTGATGGACGGCGCGCGGGACGGTCCAACCTCTGACGCGGTTCCCTGCGGCCAGATTCACACGAATTTGCGGAAACTTCACCCTACGGCCCGATACCCTCTCGCTGGACGACTAAGCCGCCGTCGGCATCGTCTGCCGCCGGAGCTGGCCGCAGGCCGCGGCAATGTCGTGGCCCTTTTCGCGGCGGATGGTGGCGGGGACACGCGCCGCTTCGAGGATGGCCATGAAGGCATCCTGCCGGTCTTCGCTCGGGCGCGTCCATTCGAGGCCTTCGACTTTGTTATAGGGGATGCAATTGATCTTCGCCTTCACCTTCCGCGCGATCTTGACCAAGGCCTTCGCGTCCTCCGGCCGGTCGTTGATGCCTTCGATGAGGATGTATTCAAACGTGAGCCACTGCTTCTTGCGCTGGGTGTAGAACTCACAGGCGTCGAGCAAGACTTCGAGGGGGTATTTGCGATTCACCGGCATGATCTGCTGGCGCACCTCATTGGTCGCGCCGTGTAGGGAGATGGCCAGCCGCACCTGCAGAGGCTGCTCGGCCAGTTCCTTGATCTGCGGCGCGAGCCCACTGGTAGAGAGAGTGATATGCCGGGCGCCGAGCCCGACGCCCCATGGGGCATTGATGATCGTGATCGCCTTCATCAAGTTCGCAAAGTTGGCGAGTGGCTCCCCCATGCCCATGAAGACGATGTTATTGATCTTCTCCCCGCTCAGTTCCTCGGTGCGCAAAACCTGGTCGACGATCTCGCCCGCCTGGAGATTGCGGCTCCAGCCATCCAGCCCGCTCGCGCAGAATTTGCAGCCATACGCGCAGCCGACCTGGGTGGAAATGCAGATCGTCCGGCGGTCGCTGGCCTCGCCATAAAGCGCGGGCGACGCCGGGATGAGCACGGACTCAATGAGCGCTCCGTCATCGAGCTTGAAGAGGTACTTCAGTGTCGTGTCCTTCGAACCCAAAGTGCGCACTGGCTCCAATCCCGAGAAGGCCAGCTCGGCCGCCAACTGCTCGCGAAGGCCCGCTGGGAGGTCACTCATCTCCGTAAAAGATTTTACGCGTTTCCCGTAAATCCACTGCGTAACCTGCTTGGCCCGATAGGCTGGCTGACCCAAGGCACGCAGCCGCTCGCTCACTTCATCGAGAGTGAGCGATTTGATCAAGGGCCGGGCGGACGCGGTAGGCATGAGCGGGCAGTATCGTGCATTTACCGGTCCAAGCCAAGCGAGGACATGCGGGAGGTTTGAGGTTTGAAGTTTGAGGTTCGAATTCAGGAACGCGCTGCTTGCGAGTATCGCCTCGAATCAAATTTCAACCTCAAACTTCACCCCCCTCTCAAACTGCGAAACCTCCGTCTTGCATCCCGCTCCCCGTCCCCTACTCTCTGCGACCCCGATTTATGCCGAAGCCCTACGAACTTTTCGCCGCCCTGCCGCCCGCCGTCTCCGACCAACTCTTCGCCTTTCTCATGGAACGCGAGAAGCCGCTCTACAAGGCCACCATCGATACCCTGGCCAAGCAGCGGAAACTGCGCCCCGTCTTCCTCGAGCGCAAGCCGCGCCCCGAGCGCCATACCTGGATGAAGGACGCCCTCGGTCGCAAGGTGAACGAAGCCGTCGCCGCACATTTGCTTCAGATCTGGCTCGTCGGTGCCCACGCGAAGCTCCTCTGCGACTTCCTCGACGGCCTCGGCATCACCCACGATGAGAACGGCACCATTGAAGCCATGCCCCCCGCTCCCACCAAGGAAGCGCTCACCAAAGCCATCGATCCCCTCTTTGAGAAGCACGATCCCGGTGTAGTGGCCGTGTATCTGCACGCCTTCCAGGCGCTCGACGACAACGGCTGGCCCACGCTCGCCGAATTGCTCGCCGAAGACCCGCGCCTGCAACTGGCCATGCCCGCAGCGGCGTAGAAGGGCCTCGGCCCGATGCAGCTTCCCTCCCGATTCCACGCCAATCTGGATTGGGCATTGATTCCCGGCCCGGTCGATCAGACCCGGCCGATGGACAGCCAGAATATCCAGAACATTGTCGAATTGCCGGCAACTGCCGTGGCGGAATCGTTTCTCACTTTTCCCGGCATGCAGCTCGTCCAACCGGCCGAGCCCGATTGGTGGGCGTGGCGGGCCCGCTGGGATTCAGCCGAGGGCTTCATCGCGCTCCACTTCACACTTTTCGACGAACTCGGAGACATCTGGGGTGGCTCGAATTTTGCGGCCGATTGCCCCTCGTCTGCGTTAGCCTCGTTGCTGTATCACATGAATCAGCGGCACTCCGGCATCTGGCTCCATGACCCGGATTGCGGGATGCATTCCTGCCAGCACCTCTCAGACGCCCCATTCTCATCCGAAACTGATCACCATGGCATCGAATAGAGCGAAGAAACTCCTTCACAAAAGCACCGTTCTCCAAGCGGAGATGCTCGAGGAATTGCAGGCCCTGGTGAAAAGCATCGAGCGGGCGGAAACCCTGCTCACGGAGCTAAAGCAGGACACCGAGGAGATGAACGCCAAGCACCAGCACCGCCGGACGACGCGCGAAGATATCGCCTATCTCGAAGAGCTGCTGAAGTGCGCCAAAAAGAAGCTGGCTTGGGAAAAACAAATGGAAGGCGTGGCCAAACGCACGCCCGAAGTGCTGGCCAAGGTCTCCGCCGCCATGAACGACGCAACGAACCCGCCGGAGCCTCCGGTGCGCGTGGCCGTGCTCGATCTGCTGCAAACCGTGCAAGGCGCGATGGGCCGTTTGGACGCTGCCAAGGCGGATTGAGCGCCCGCGCGGGCGTCGAAAAAAAGCTGTCGTCCTGAGCTTGTCACAGGACCTCCAATATCACCTCCGGCATCTTACGCGTCGCTGTCACCGATTAGCTCGCGGTAATCCCTGACGAACTGGTGAAGAAGAAGGATATTGGAGATCCTTCGGCAAGCTCAGGAAGACAGGGATTTTGGGCACGCGCAGAGCGCGTCCATCGCGCGCCGTTCAGTCCTTTTGCTTCCAAGCGAACTTTCCCTCCGCGTCGGGGACCTCGATCCACTCGCCGGGAAAGGCATTGGTACGGAAGAGCTCGGACTGCGTGCGCTCGGCTTCGGAGACGGCGGCGTGCTTTTCCTTGGCCAGCTTTTCGATCAGGCGCGCGCGGTCGCTGTTTTCCGCATCGACCGTGGCGCGGACGTAGTCACCGTATTCGCCCGGGGGCGAGGTGCGCACTTCGAGATAACCGGCGTGGTTTTCACCGATGAGGCGGGAATTCTTCAGGGTCTGGATTTCCGCCATCCGGTTGCGGCGGCTGATCGTGATGTCCGCCGGCGGCGGGGGCGTAACCCTCTTCACCGAGCCCGGATCCGAGTGCTGGTAGACGTCCACCTTCATGGCGAGATCGACCTTCACGGACTCGCGGGTTCCGATATCGATGGGGATCGATTTGCAGCCCGCGAGCAAGCCGACCGCGGAAAGAACAACGAGGCGCGCAATCATGGGCGGCTGGCTACCACCGGCGCAACCGCAGGCTCCGGTGAAGCGTCGTCGTGCACCGCCACGGCGATCTGCCGCGAGCCGTTGGCCCCGCGGAGATCGAGATGCAGCGCGCCGGACCGGCCGTGGAATCGAAAATCGCCATGGGCGGCGGTGTACGCAAAGTCACGCAAAGTCTCAAGGCTAATGCGCGCCAGCCCACTCTTGAGCCCGGACCAATCACCGGGCAGTTCACGGATAAGGTCGTCGAGTTTGCCGATGCGGAGCTGGCCGGTGCGCGTGGCGGCGAAGTCGCCGATGACGCTGTCGAACACCGTGGCGCGCGCGGTCACGCTGAGACGAAAGTCCGCCGGCCCGCTGAGGGCCAACTTCTCTGGGGCCAGGATACCGGTGACTTGTTGCAGGTCGATGTGCTCCCCGGCGATCCAGCCGTTCCAAGGCGATTTGTCGGCGAGCAGAAAGTTGAACTGGCCGTTGAGCTGGCCGGTGTAGGCCTTGCCGCCGAGGTGACCGTAAATTCCGCGCGCGTCATAGGTGACATCGAGGACGCAATCGCGGCCGCGGAAATTCTTCCAGCAGACCTCCCGTAGGTGGAGCGTGTTGACCACATTGTTGGCGCGCTTCTCGGGCGGCAGGCTGAATTCCACCCGGCCGCGCACGCCGCGCAAGGTAAGTTCGTAGCCGGGGTATTGGTAATCCTGCTCGGGCATATCGATGGCCAGCTTGAGCCGCAGATCGCTCAAGTTGCGGAAGTTCAGGTTGTCGGCATGCGACTCAAAGGGCATGGGCACGGCGAGAGTCCGCTGGCCTTCCAAAGCGAGGATCATCTGGCCCGAGGTAGCGTTGAAATGGCGGATGGACCAGGCGGGGCCGGTGTCTTGCACCGCGGCGACGGGCGCGGGCGCGGCGGCCGCGTTTTCCTGCACGCGATCGACATACCAAAACAAGTCCGGCCCAATGGCCAGGACGGGGTGCACGATTTCGACTTCTTCGATTTCCCGCCGCCACAATCCCGCGAGCGTGAAGCGGATGAAAAGGCTGTCGAGCTTGAGGACGCTGAAGAACGGGTCGAGCGGCGAGCTCAGCGCGACCTGCGCGAGCTCGATCTTTTGCAGTTCCTGGCCCGCCGCGCCCGCGCCAGGGGTGAGCGACAACTCGCGGAGCGCCGTCTCCAACCGGAAATCGATGGGTGGAACGCCGATCCCAAGGTCGTTGAGATAGACTCGGCCGTCGATCAAGCGCAGTTCGGCGATGGTGATCGGATAGCCGGCGCTGGCCGTAGAGTCTTTGACGACGGGCGCGTTTCCCGCGACGGCCGGCTTTCCACCCGCGGCAATCATCTCCCGGAAACTGGCGTTGTAGCGAAAATCGAGGCGCTCGATTTGGACGCGAGCGATGCGTCCGGTGCGCAGGAATTCGGGGATGCGAAAATCCGCGCGGATGGCCGGGACGCGCAGAAATGGCTCGATCGCCCGGTCGCGCGGTCGCAAGGCGAGGTCGTTGATTTCCACGGATTGCAATTCGTCGACCCCGGTGGGCGAGAAGGCTGCGTCGGCCATTTGGATCGCGAAGCCGAATTCAGCGAGTGGCGCGCCACGGAGATCGACCTTCGCCAGACCACGCTTGATCGAAAGGCGCTCGAGAGTCCAGGGCGTGGATGGAGGTGCGATTGTCGGCGCGGCAGTTGCGGCCGGCGGCGTGGCGCTGGGTGTGAACGCGGCGAGCACGCTATCCGTGACGATGACGTGAGGGTCTTCGATGGCAATCTCGCGGATCTTCTGCGCACGCAGCCCTTCGACGGTCGCGACGATTCGCGCCGACGCGACCGACAAACTTTCGCTGCCATCCTGCCGCAGATGCGCGGACACATGGTCCAGATTCAGCGCGAGCGGCGCGTTGCCCTTTCGCTGTGGATCCGCGAATTGAGCGGAGAACCCGAACTGCATCCGCGGCCACGCGGCGAGTTCCACCCGCCCCTTCCCCTTCTCGATCGACACGCTCCCGATGCTCCACGCCGGCCCGGGACCGCCCGTGGATGACTGCGGGATCAGGGCCATCAACCGATCGGTCACCACAAAGTGCGGCGAGTCGACCACCAGTTCATCGATCTTCATTTGCCCCAGTTGCTCTGGAGAGAATTTGATCGTGAGCGCCGCGATGCCGATGGCATCCGCACCTTCGTCTCGGAGCCGCGCCCGAAGAGAGGTCAGGCGCAGTTGGTTCCTGGTCGCGTCCGGATGTGTGGACGCTTCGGAGAAATCCAAGGCGAAATGGCAGCGGATCACCGGTGCCGCGGCGACATCGATGCGGGCGCGGCCATTCGAAATTGCTATATGGCCCACGTGCCACGGAAGACCGCTCGCGCCTGGCGAATCGCCACCCGAACCACCCGGCAGCGCCGCCAGTGTCTGGTCGGTCAATTCCAACTGCGGGCTTTCAATCACGATCTCGCGGATGAAGCGGCGGCGCAGTTCGCGCCACGAGAAATGCACCGTCGCCGCAGGCACATTCAGCACTTCCGAATGGTCCGACCGCAGGCGC
>NZ_JBDUCX010000120.1:0-19757 GCF_040003245.1 Chthoniobacter sp. | reverse complement strand
AGGCTGCCCCCGGAGTGGAGAAGACCGTCTCGCATGAGGACCTCATTTTCGAGGAGCGGGTGAAGCGGGAATTGCATCCGCTCGATGCCTACCCGGTATTGCTCGACCACGCCGCGGCGAACAAGGCCCCGGAGAAGGAGGAGATCTTCCGTTTCAAATGGAATGGGCTCTTTTTCCTCACGCCGAACAAGGAAGCCTTCATGGCGCGGTTGCGCATTCCCGGCGGGCAACTGCGCACGTTCCAGTTGCGCGAACTGGCGCAGATCGCCAAACAGCTCACGACCGGCTACGTGCAGATCACCACGCGCGCGAACCTGCAAATGCGGCTCATCCAGCCGAAGGACACGCCGGAATTCCTGCACCGCATCCAGGCGGTGGGTCTGCATACGCGTGGTTCCGGCGCGGACAATATTCGCAATCTCACCGCGAACCCCACGGCGGGGATCGATCCGCACGAGTTGATCGACGTGCTGCCGCTGTGCCACGAGATGGCGCAGATCATCATCAACGACCGCGCCTTCTACGATCTGCCGCGCAAGTTCAACATCGCCTATGACGGCGGCGGCTTGATCGGCACCGTCGAGGACACGAACGATGTCGGCTGCAAGGCGGTGAAAGTGGGCGACGAGATTCTCTTTCGCATCGCACTCGGTGGGGCGACGGGCCACAAGGCGTTTGCGCGCGATCTCGGCGTGCTGGTGAAGCCGCAGGAGCTGAACAAGGTGGTGGCGACGATCGTGCGTGTCTATATCGCCAACGGAAACCGTGGCGACCGCAAGAAAGCGCGGCTCAAGCACCTGCTGGAAAAGTGGACGCTCGAACAGTACCTCGACGAGACGGAGAAGTTGCTCGGGTATCGACTCCAGCGCGTGCCGCTCGACCCGGCGGCGATCCAGTATCCAGGGCAGAAGCTGCCGCATTCGCATGTGGGCGTTTATCCGCAGAAGCAGAGTGGGCTGAACTATGTGGGCGTGGCCATTCCGGTCGGGCATCTTTCACCGAAGCAAATGATCCGCATCGCGGAGATCGCGGACCTCTACGGCTCCGGCGAGATCCGGCTCACGGTCTGGCAGAATTTCATCATCCCGAACGTACCCGATCATTTCATCGCGACGGTGAAGAAGGCGTTGCGCAAGGTCGGCTTCGATACGGAGCAATCCAATCTGCGCAGCGGGCTGATCGCGTGCACCGGCAACTCCTATTGCAAATTCGCGCAGGCCAACACCAAGGGCCACGCGCTCGAACTCGCGGACTACCTCGACAAGCGCCTCAAGCTCGATCAACCGGTGAATATCCATCTCACCGGTTGCCCGAACTCGTGCGCGCAGCACTACATGGGCGACATCGGTCTGCTCGGCACGAAGGCGAAGCTCGCCGGCGAAAGCGTGGATGGTTACCACATCTTCGTCGGGGGCGGATTCGGCGCCAACCAGGCGGTGGGGCGCCAGGTCTTCAACGCCATCGAATTCGATACGGTGAAGCCCTTGGTGGAAAAGATGCTCCGCGGGTATTTGCGCCATCGCGCGAATGAGGAAAGCTTCCAAGCCTTCACCGCCCGCCATGACTTGAACACGCTGCAAGCCATTTTCAGCAACGAGGAATGACGCTGTCTTCCGAGCCGACAACCGAAAAGTCCGACCATTTACGGACGCTCATTGACGAACTGCTCGACGAGCAGCAGCGGATGACGCCGGTGGAGCGCTTCGCGCGCAAACACGATCTCGGTGATGTTCCCGCGCAAGCGCGATATTACCACGATTTGATCCCGCAGACGAAGCCTGGCCCCGGCCAGCAATATGCCTTTGCCGTCGATCTCGACGCCTGCACGGGATGCAAGGCCTGCGTGAGCGCGTGTCATTCGCTCAATGGATTGGAGGAGCATGAGACCTGGCGCAGCGTGGGACTCCTGCACGGTAACTCGGACACGGAGTCGTACCGACAGACGATTACGACGGCGTGCCATCATTGCGTGGAGCCGGGCTGCCTCGAGGGCTGCCCGGTGATGGCTTACGATAAGGACGAGGAAACGGGAATCGTCCGCCACCTCGACGACCAGTGCATCGGCTGCCAGTACTGCGTGCTGAAGTGCCCTTACGATGTACCGAAGTATTCCGAACGGCTTGGGATCGTGCGCAAATGCGACATGTGCATCGGGCGACTGGGAGCGGGTGAAGCACCAGCGTGCGTGCAGGCCTGTCCGCACGAGGCGATCACCATCGAATTGGTCGACCGTGCGGAGGTGCTGCGCCGGGCTCTACCCGAGACGGAGATGGTGCCGGGAGCGTTTGACTCCAGTTACACCAAACCAACGACGCGTTTCTTTTCCGCGAGTCCGCTCCCGGCGAATGCGGAGGCGGGCGACGAATCCGCGCTGCGACTGGAGCATGCTCACTGGCCCTTGGTGGGAATGCTTTTGCTGACGCAAATGGCGGCGGGGCTCTTCGTGGCGGTAGGGATCGGATTATGCGGCCAGGGCGGGATTCGTGAACTGCGCGGACTGGGGCTAATCGGATGGCTGGCGTTGCATCTTGGCCTGGTGGTTTCGATTCTGCACTTGGGGCGACCGTTGGGGGCGTGGCGCTTCTTTCTCGGATTGAGGACCTCGTGGATGAGCCGCGAGATCCTGGCGTTCAGCGTCTTCTCGATGCTGGCCAGCGCGACCCTGGCGGGCTTATGGCTGTCTGCGCTACCGGCTTCGATTGCGCCGGCAGTGCTGGAACCCTTGCTCGCGATGGTGAGTGCGCTCCTGCCGATTTTGGGTGGAGTGACTGCTTTTGTCGGGCTGGCCAGCGTATTCACATCGGTGATGATTTATGTTGATACGCGCCGTCCGTATTGGGGTGCAGCGTTTACCGCGCCGAAGTTTTTCGGAGCGACATTTCTGCTGGGCTGCCTGGGCAGCGCCATGGTTCTCGAATTGCTGGGGGCGAGGAAGGGCGCATTGATCTGTATCGCCCTCGCGACGGCAATGCGGGTGGCGCTCTTTGTTTGGGAAACGGCTGTGCAAGGTGCACCCGCGGCGCGCCGCGCCACGCGGACGGTGCAGCGGTACCTACCGTGGGTGCCACGTGCCGCGACCGTGCTGTTCGCGGCTTCGATCATGGGTTGTGCCTTGGCAGTGGTGACCGACCAACCCTGGACGAGCGCGGCCATGGTGGTGGCGCTCGGTTCCACTTTTTCCGCGCTCCTGATCGAGCGGTTTTGCTTTTTCACCACATGTCCGGCTCCGCGCATGCCGGGAGGAGTCGCCGCATGAATGCACTGGTAAACACCATCCGACCGCTCTTGCGCCAGTGGCAGGGCCCCTTGACAGAGGAGTTGGTCCGCTCGCCGGGGCACTTCGGTCTTGGCCAGGTGCCGGAGCGGCTGGCTCCAGATGACACGACAACAATGGTCTGCGGCTTTTGCTCCACGGGCTGCGGCTTGAAGATTCACCTCAAGGATGGCAAGGCGATCAATCTCAGTGCCGAGACCGACTACCCGGTGAACCTCGGGATGGCTTGCCCCAAGGGCTGGGAAGCATTGACGCCCCTCTCCGCCCCGGATCGCGCGACCACGCCGATGTTGCGCAACGAAGAGACCGGCGTGCTGGAACCGATCGACTGGGAACGCGCGCTGGTCCTGTTCTGCGAGCGGTTCAAGGAAATCAAAGCGAAGCACGGGCCGGAGTCGTGCGCCTTTCTTTCCAGCGGGCAGATTGTGACCGAGGAGATGGCGCTGCTCGGTGCGCTTTGGAAATTTGGCATGGGGTTTGTCCACTGCGACTCGAATACGCGCCAGTGCATGGCGACTTCGCACGTGGCCTATAAGCAATCGTTCGGTTTTGATGCGCCGCCATTCACCTATGCGGATTTCGAGGAGAGCGATGTGCTCGTTTTCGTCGGCTCGAATCCGTGCATCGCGCACCCGATCATGTGGCAGCGCGTGATGCGGAACCCGCACTCGCCGGAAATCATCGTGGTCGATCCGCGCAAGACGGAGACGGCCATGGCGGCGACGCAGCACTATGCGATCCAGCCGAAGAGCGATCTGGTGCTGCTCTACGGGCTGGCCAATATCCTCGCCTCGAGCGGCTGGATCGATCGCGATTACATCGCCGCGCACACCAGCGGATTTCACGATTTCGCGGAATTCGTCACGCAATTCACGACCGAGCGGGTCTGTGCGGAGACGGGATTGACGCCGGATGAACTGTGGCACTTCGCGCAGTCGATCCACGATGGAAAGCGCGTCTCGTTTTGGTGGACGATGGGTGTGAATCAGGGCCACGAGAGCACGCGTACCGCGCAGGCGATCATCAACCTCGCCCTGATGACGGGCAGCATGGGCCGGCCGGGCACGGGGGCCAATTCCATCACGGGCCAGTGCAATGCGATGGGCTCGCGACTGTACGCAAATATCACGAGTCTCCTGGGCGGTTACGATGCGGCGGATGATGCGGATCGCAAGAAGGTGGCCGGTGTGCTCGGTCTCGATGAGAGCGTCATCCCGCGCGAAGAAGCGATGGCTTACGATCAAATCGTCGATGGCATCCGCGATGGGAGAATCAAGGGACTGTGGGTGATCGGGACGAACTCCTCTCACTCGTGGGTGCACCAGAACGAATTCAACGAATTGCTCGGCAAACTCGACTTCCTGGTGGTGCAGGACCTCTACCACACGACGGCGACGGCGCGGCATGCGGACCTCGTGTTGCCCGCGGCCGGGTGGGGGGAGAAGGAAGGGACGTTCATCAATTCCGAGCGGCGATTCGGCCTGGTGAAGAAGGTGGCGAAGGCGCCGGGACAGGCGCTCGCGGATTTTCACATTCTCCAACTCATCGCGCACTACTGGGGATGCAGCGGGATGTTCTCGCGATGGTCTTCTCCCGAGGCAGTCTTTCAATTGCTGAAGGAAGTGTCGCGAGACCAGCCTTGTGACATCGCGGGCATCACGGACTATCACATGATCGACGAGCGCGGAGGCGTCCAGTGGCCGCTCCCGGAAGGTGCCGCGCCGCCGGAGGTGGAGCGCCGCTTGTTTGCCGATGGGCAGTACTTTCATCCCGACGGCCGCGCGCGCTTCCTGTTCGCTGCGCCGCGGCCGGCGCCAGAAATGGCGGACGCCGAATATCCCTTCGTCCTGCTGAGCGGCCGCGGGAGTTCCGCGCAATGGCATACCGGCACGCGGACCGATAAATCCGACGTGCTTTGCCAATTGGCGCCGACGGAGATTTACATCGAGATCAACCCGGCGGACGCACGGCAGATCGGCATCGAGACCGGCGAGGAAGTGCGCATCGCCTCGCGCCGCGCCGAAATCGTGGCGCGCGCTTTTGTCACGCCGACGATCTCTCCTGGGCAGGCCTTCATCCCGATGCATTACGAGGTCATGAATCAACTTCTGGCCTGCGTGGTCGATCCGCATTCCCGACAGCCCAGTTTCAAGTGCTGCACCGTGCGACTCGTGCCGGTCTCCCGGTGAGCCAGAGGTTGTGTGTTTCCTTCGCGGAGCTAGTCTGCGAAACCCACACCCTCCCCAATGAACGAAGAATCTGCTGCTTTCCTGAAACTGCTCCGGCAGGAAGGAACGGTGCATGATCCTGCCGCCCGACTGACCGCGCTGACAGGCGGGGTCTCGTGCGAGATCTATCTCGTGGAAGACGGCGCTGAACGATTCGTCGTCAAGCGGGCGCTGGCGAAGCTGAAGGTCAAGGAGGACTGGTTCGCCGACGTGAGCCGGAACCGGAACGAATGGGAATTCATCCGCTATGTGGCGGGTTTCCTGCCCGATGCCGTGCCGGCTTTGCGGAAGTGTTCCGCGACCGGCAACTACTTCGCGATGGAGTACCTGGGCGGGAATTTTCAAAACTGGAAACAACTGCTGTTGAAGGGACAGGCGGAATACGCGGGGCGGGCGGGAGCGTTGCTCGGGGAGATCCACCGGCGATCGACTGGCGATGCGGAGGCGAGCCGTGTCTTCGACACGACGCCGAATTTTTTCCAACTACGGATCGAGGCGTATCTCTTGGCCACCGGAGCGCGACACCCGAAGCTGCGCCCCTTGTTCGAAGCGGAGGCCGAGCGACTCGGGGCCACTCGCGAATGCCTGGTGCACGGGGACTTCAGCCCGAAAAACGTCCTGGTCAGCCCCGAGCGCATGGTGCTGCTGGATTGCGAAGTCGCCTGGTACGGCGATCCGGCTTTCGATCTCGCTTTCATGTTAAATCATTTTCTTCTCAAGGCGCTGTATCACCGGCCACGCGAGGTCGGCGTGAGACGCATGGTGGACGAATTCTGGTCGGCTTATCAGTCCACCAGTCCCGCGCCTGACCTGGCGCCCCGCGTAGGCCGGCTGCTGCTGATGTTGCTGCTGGCGCGAGTCGACGGCAAATCGCCCGCCGAGTATCTGGATGCGGTCCGCCAGGATTTCGTGCGCCGATTCGTCGAGGGAATGCTTTTTTCGGGAAGCGCTTCGTTCGATTCGGTGATCGATTCCTGGTTCGACCGCCTCCTTCCATTTGAAAAATGAAAATAGCATCCATCTCCGCCTATCAGGTTTTTGATTCCCGCGGACAGCCGACCATCGAGGCCGAGGTCGCCCTGCAAGATGGCACGCGAAGCTGCGGGACGGTGCCGTCGGGTGCTTCGACCGGCCAGTTCGAGGCGCTGGAATTGCGGGACGGCGATCCCCGAAAATTCCGCGGCAAATCGGTCTTCAAGGCCATCGCCAACGTGCATGATATCATTCGCCCGGCGGTGCTCGGTCGGGATGTCTTCGATCAGCGCGGGCTGGACCAAACCATGATCGACCTCGATGGCACGCCAAATAAAAAGCGGCTCGGAGCGAACGCCATTCTCGCTGTCTCGATGGCCGCGGCGCAGGCGGCGGCGCGCGCCCGTGGCGAACCGCTCCATGCTTATCTTGGGCCGGGAAATCTTCTGCCGCTGCCGGAAATCCAGATCACCGGCGGCGGCGCGCATGCGAACTGGCGGACCGATGTGCAGGACTATCTTTTGATCGCCACCGGCGCACGCAGTTATGCCGAGGTGATGGAGATCACCTACAATGTCTATCACGCCGCGGGCGAGATCTTGAAGAAGCGGGGTAAGTATTTCGGCGTGGCGGACGAAGGCGGTTACTGGCCGGACTTCAAGAGCAATGAGGAAGCGTTGCAACTGCTGGTCGAGGCGATCGAACTGGCCGGCTATCAGCCCGGGCGCGATGCCGCGATCTCGCTGGACGTGGCGGCCAGCGACCTGTTTGACGAAGCCACCGGAAAGTACCGGTTCTCGCTCGAGCAGCGCGAGTTCTCGACGGCGGAGTTTGCGGCCCTGCTGGAGGACTGGTGCGCGCGCTACCCGATTATTTCCATCGAGGATCCGATGGCCGATACGGATTGGGAAGGCTGGCAGATGGTTTTTCAAAAGATGGGGCAGCGGGTGCAAATCATTGGCGACGATGTTTTCACCACGAATATCACGCGCATTCGGGCGGGCATCGAAAAGCGCATCGCCAACGCCGTGCTGATCAAGCTCAACCAGATTGGCACGGTGACGGAGACGCTGGAGGCGATCCGCGTGACGCAAGAGGCCGGGTGGCTGCCGGTGGTCTCTGCGCGTTCCGGTGAGACGGAGGACGCCTTCATCGCCCACCTCGCCGTGGCGACCAACGCGGGGCAACTCAAGGTCGGCTCTTTCTCCCGCAGCGAGCGGATGGCCAAGTGGAACGAAGTGATCCGCATCGAACGCCGGCTGGCAGGCGCAGCGCGCTTCGTGGGAAGCGGAATCTTTCAGCAGATCCTGCCGGCTAAGTCCGATTGATCTTTGCGTTGGGCGCCTCGCGAGTCGATACGAGCACCGCGGCGGCTGCCATGAGACAAGAGGCCGACACCAGCAGGGCGGGATACAGGGGATTGGAGGTGTGATCGCGAATCCAGCCCACCGCATAAGGGCTGACAAAGCCTCCAAGATTCCCGACGGAGTTGATCCAAGCCACTCCGGCAGCCGCGGCTGAGCCGGAGAGCATCGCGGTGGGCAATGACCAGAAAGTGGAGATGCTGGCCATGATTCCGGCCACGGCGAAGGCGAGCACGGCGATACCGAGCACGGGTGGAACGCCAGGTATGCCGCTGAGAAGCAGGAAGAACGCGGCGACCAGCAAGGCCGTGGTGAGATGCCACCGGCGCTCGCCAGTCACATCGGAGTGATGCCCGCACCAAATCATGGCGCAGGCGCCGAAGCCCCAGGGAATGATGGAAACCAGGCCGATCTGCCATGGGTCCGCGGTGACGCCGCGCTTGATGATTTCCGGCATCCAAAAGCCGACGAAATAATTGGCCACGACAACGCCGAAATAGACGAGGCAGAACCACCACACCTTGGGACTTTTGAAAGCATCGGCGATGCTATGGCGTGAGTCGCCTTGGGCGCGTTTGAGTGCTTCCTCCTCGGCCATGGCATCCGACAGAATCTTGCGCTCGTCCTCATCGAGCCATTTCGCGCTCTTGGGTCCGTCGTCGAGGTACCACAACGCCACCATGCCGACGAGCGCCGAGGGGATGCCTTCCAGGAGAAAGAGCCACTGCCAATTGGCCAGCCCGCCGGTGTTGCCGATCCGCCCCATGATCCATCCCGAAAAGGGACTGCCAAAAGCTCCCGCCAGCGCGATGGCGCTCATGAACATGGAGATCGTCTTGGCCAGGTGCGTGCGCGGAAACCAAAAAGTGAGATAGAGGACCACGCCGGGAAAAAAACCGGATTCGATCGTGCCGAGCAGAAAGCGCAGCGAGTAAAATAGAGCCGGAGTTTTGGCAAACATGGTGGCCGACGAAACCAGCCCCCAGACGATCATGATCGGACCGATCCAGCGGCGCGCTCCCAGCTTTTGCAGCATGAGATTGCTGGGCACTTCCCACAGAAAGTAACCGATGAAGAAGATGCCCATCCCGGTGCCATACATCTTCTCGGTCATGCCCAGGTCGTGCTGCATCTGGAGCTTCGCGAAGCTGACGTTCACCCGATCGAGATAGGAGAGGATGTAACAAAGAAACAAAAACGGAATGAGGCGCCAGGTGACTTTGCGCAAGACCGCCCGGCGGGCGTTTCCCAGCTCAGCGGTGATTTCGGCATTGGCCGGCAGCGTGCCCGGCGAGTCTGGAGAGTTGGTCATGGGATCGCGCAGCGAAGGCCTGAATGGGGGTGGAGGGGATGCCCTTGCGTCAGCGGCGAATCCGATCAAGCGCGCGGCACCGTTTCGAGGTAACCGGCAAGGCCCGTTTCGGCAAGGAGCTTCCCCGGCCTACGCCGCCGAGAAGCGCAACGTCGGCGTGCCGTCGAGGCGCTTCGACATGTCGATGGGGTCACCGAGATTTACCACTGCCGGATCGACCTGATAGGCCCAGACGAAAAACGACGAAAGGAACGCCGGGCCGAAGAGCGTCGAAAACGCCCCGTCGACCGCGTCCAAACCGCAGGCGATATTGATGCGCCCGCGGCGCGGCTCGTTGAAGCGGGCGTCGAAGGTGTACCAGCGATGCCCGACGTAGACTTGCATGTAAGCATGAAAGTCCATCGGCGAACCCGGATCCCAACAGGCCACGTCGGGCACGTAGCCCGTGACATAGCGAGTCGGCACGTTGAAACAGCGCGAGAGCGCCACGGCGAGATGCGCGAAGTCGCGGCACACGCCGTAACCTTGGGCGAGGATTTCGCTGGCGGTCGTGTACGGACTGCCGGAACCCCAGCGGTATTGAATATGGTTGTGGACCCAGTCGCAGATCGCCTGCACGCGCGGCAGGCCGTCGGCATAGTCGCCAAATTGCTGGTTGGCGAAAGTCATCAAGCGATCCGAATCGCAATAACGGCTGGGCAGGGTGTAGCGCAGCAACTGCGGCGGCACGTCTTGCACGGGCACCGGCTGGTCGATCAGCCAATGGTCATCCGTGGTGGTCGGCACGCCGATGAAGACGTCGTGACGGATCGTGGTGCGGCCCGGCGGAAGACTGAAGCGCTGCACGATGTTGCCATGTGCATCCTCGTAGACATAGACCGAGGTGGAGGGGAGGAAGGTCATCTGCTCTCGCACCTTCCGTTGCCATGGATCGAGCCGCGGCTGCACGGTGAGAATGGCGGGCGTCCACGCGGTGGCATCGTAGGCGAACTCGAAGCCGCAGCGGATGGTCAGTTCTTGCGGAGAGGTGTTCATTGGCTCGATCGCGGCGGCATCCGCTTGCAATCGCAGGCAATGTTACGAAGTCCATTCAAATTCCAAGAGCCGTCGGACACGTCCGTGGCTGCGAAGCGTGGACCGGCTTGTTTATGTCCATGACTTAGAAGACTTTCGGAACAATGCGGATCGCCAGATTGCGTTCCAAAAAATCGACGTAGCGGCGGCGCCAGGCGGACACGTCCTGAACGTGGGGTGTTCCGTAGCGGGCCCCCATGGCGTCGAGGATGGAAAAGCGGCGATTCCGCTCCCGATCCCCCCATTTCATGGGGTCCACGATGATGACCGGCGTGCCGAAAGCGAGGCAAGGAAGGGCCACGTGCAAGCGGGAGGTGATGACCAACTCCGCGCGCATATAACGGAGGAGTAAATCCCGGGCCAAAGACAATTGAGCGTCCCAGTCCAGGTCGCCGATGTCGTGGGAAATGAAAGTGGCCTCGGGAGCCTCCGCATCCACGGCGTATCTACCGGAGCGAGGCCCGGCATAGGAATCAAAGGACAGCGTGGCGCAACCGATGAGCGAGGAGCGGATCTTTCGATCCGCGCACCACATCACCGTGGCCGGGTCACGCGCACCCACTTCCGGGAAGCGGGTGTTTCGGATCCAGCGATAGTTATCCTCGTTGCTATGCACATAGACGCCGGCAAAGAGACAATGGGTATTATCTACCGGCGGTTGATTGTTACCCAGCCAGCCATTGACGACGTAGGGGCTATCCGGCGCTGCTATATCTTTATCTCTCCAGACATAACTGACCGAGGGGAGCAAACGCTGGAGGGCGATAGTTTGAATGGCATCGCCGATATTCCATGTCTTCCGATAGCGGTGAACCTGGAAAGTCATGTGCTCATCGCATCGTCCCGCGCCGCGCTTTGCAGTGGCCGCCATCCGCTCTCCATTTGCGACCGGATGAATTGCTCCCGGCGGGGAAAATGTTCCGGTCGATGCCAGAGAGCGAATGGCTCGGGCAAATGTTCGCAGGCCAGCGACGCTTCCTTGCCGGCGTCGCGCGTGACCACGCAAGGGTATTTGGTGGCCTGCTGAAGCGAGGTGCATAAGAGCAGGTCGTCTTCACATTCGATCCGATCCACGCCCAAGGCGGCGGCCGCGATAAAGAAGTGCTTCAGATTCGCGGTGCGAACGAAATAAGAGCGAACCAGGAAATCGACTGGCAACACCTTGCGCGGAGAGCGCCGCATGTCCGCAGTCAATTCCTTTCCTTGAGCCGAGATGTTTCTTCCGAATTCGCCCATGACGGAAAAATGAGGATATTCGGCCGCGCAGTTGACCAGATGCTCGATGGCATGACGGCCCGGCAGTAAATCGTCATCATGAAAAAGGGTATAAGGCGCCATGTAACCCAGACAGGGGACGAACCGATTGAACGAGCCGAAGTTATCGCTGAAAATAAAATGCCGATCCGCCTGCCGCAAGACATCCGGCGGAAGGGCATACTCGGGTTGACCGGCGGCATCGATCAAGGTGATGGAAGAGAACCGCTTTTGCAGGGCGAAGGCCTCCACGATGCGCCGGACATTTTGCGGTCTTTTCCAATTCACAATGACCACCTCGACGAGCGCCCTGGGCCGCGGCCCCTGGCGCTGCGTGGGATTGGGTCCCTCGCCCTCTCCGCGCCGCGAGTAGTCGCTGATGGCGACGCCGCACGGATTGAGTCCCGGGACTACCTCGCCCACGGTCCAGCCCTTTTGCCGCAGGGCTTCACCGAGCAAAACGTCGTCCCCCGCCTTGAGCAGTCGACGATCGGGCCAGTCCAGGGCGCGGACGGCCTCCGTCTTGATCAACCAGCACCCGCCGGTGACGAAAAACCAGCGGCCATCGCCGCTCTCGCGACCGCAGTAATCGGTCACATCCTTGCCCCCCGGCTGCCACGAGGGTGGCTGCCGCCCGGAGAACCACGACGCGCGGCGGACCCATTCCACGGGGTCGCGCCCATAACTAAACTCATGCTCGTGGGACACGAAGTATTTCCGCCCCCAGATCATCGTCTCCGGCGACGCCGCGCGGGCCACGCCCAGCCACAGGGCGAAAGCATTCGGATCATCGATCCACGAATCATCATCAAACCACCAGATATACTCCGTCTCCACCTGCTCAAAGAGACGCCGCATCATCGGGCACTTATTGATGTTTTCCGCACTGCAAATGAGAGTATCGATGGTGCCCTCCGCTTCCAAGGCTTCCAGATACTCTTTCGTGCGCTCGTTGGGCGCATTGGCCCCGACCAGCAGGCGATAGTCAGAGCGCGGACAATGTTTCAGGATCGACTCGATACACCGGCGCGCGAGGTCGGGAAAGTCACCATAGGTCAGGACACAGATACTTACGCTTGCTGGATTCATCGAAAACTAAAGCACCGACTGTTTTGGATATGCCCGCTCCCTGGGGGAAGTGACCGAGCCCATGCGCTGAGGAGAACAGAAAGTCGCCGGCATTTCTATCGGGAATCGTCGGCTATTTCCGGTCGCGGAATAAACGACAAGAGGCGGCGGTGCCGGCGGAAATAAAGGGCGCACAGGCACCCGCTGAAGAGGAGCCACCAAGGCAAAAAGGCAAAGCCATGCGCGACCGCTTCCTCCGTGTTGCCGCCTTCCTGGCCCGCCTTGAGGGCGAGGGCAAAGAGGAGGCTGACAAAGCCGTAGCCGAGGTTGAAGGCGACCCCCTTGAACGAAAGCACGGTAGCGCGCTGGGTCGAGTCCACGAGGGCGTTGAGGTAATAGGAGACGACATAGCCGAGGGCCATCATGGCGCCGGCCAAGGGTAGCAAAAAGAGAACGCCCCAGTGGGTCCAGCGAAAGGCCACGCCGACCAACCCCGCCAGGATCACCGTCCCGAGCAGGGCATAATTGACCAGGACGGTATTGGCGGCCACCATGCGCCGGGCGATCGGCGAAACAACCAAACCGATCCCGCCCATGGTCGCGCCGATCAGGCCGAAAGTCGCCTCCGGCAAATGGATGAGCCGAAAATAGGAGCTGGAAAAAGTGAGAAAGAGCCGCGTCACACTGTCGATCAGCACGCCCGCCAGGATGACGAATAGCGCGGCGGGAGTATGCGCGATCCACCGCCCTGCTTTGATCGCGAGATGCCACGCGGTGGCTTCCGCGTCGCCCGGGTCTTCGCTCTCGGGGGTGACGCGCTTTTCCCGCAGCGTGGGCTCGCGCAAGCCGAGGGCGATCCAGAGCGTGCAGAGAGCGGTGATGAGATTCAGGTAAATGGGGAAGCGCAGCGTGACGCTCTTCAGGAAGTGAATGTTCGCCCCGAGAGTGGAAAACAGGCGCTCCATGAAAGTCGGATCGTAGACCGCCCCGCCGACGATCATCGCGATGATCATGCCCACGCCCTGCCAGCGCATGACCTGGTCGAGCACGAGGGGCCATTCGGCGGACCGCCCGCGCTCGGCCAGCGAATCGAAGACCAGCGCTTCGTCCGCCCCGCTGGCCATGCCTTCGGCTATCCCGCTCAAGATGCGATTGGCCAGGCAGCAGAGCAAAAGGACGAGGCCGCCGTGCTGCGGCGCCACCGAGAGGAGGACCATCTCCAGCACCATGCAGACGGAGGCGGCCACGACGAGCGGCTTGCGACCGATGCGATCGGCCAGGACGCCCGCGGGCAGATCGGTGAAGACAATGGCCAGCGCCCAGGCGAAATTGAGCACCGTGTATTCGGTCGCGCTCAGCCCGAGATCGAGAAACAGGACGGCCAGCACCGGATAGTAAAACCGCGAATTGAACAAGACGCGGAAAAGCACGAACCGGCGCCAATTGCGATCAGCGTCGGTTCCGGATTGAGGCGACGGGTGAGTCATCTTTTCTGCCATGGAGCCACGGGCGGGATGCTTCTTCTTTTCATCGAGATTGGCCATCGCAAACCGGAAGGTTCTGTCGCAGTGAACCAGGCGATGGAGAAAGGCATTTGTGAAAAAGCGGATGTTTTACATGAATCCAACCCTGTCCTTTGTCCGTATTAAGTATACTGATCATCATTCATCCAATGTCCGAGCCAAACTCGATGGCACCCCTCAGCACAGGCCGCTGGCCGAAGGTTGCCGTTTCCACCGCCGGGCTGCTGGTCAGCGCATTGGGTCTGCTGGTCATCGTCGGCTGGTATGCGCACTGGGCCCGATGGCTGCAGGTCTTTCCCGATGCCGCGCCGATGCAATTCAACACGGCGCTGTGCTTTATCCTCTGTGGCGCCAGCGTCTCTCTTTTGAACACGCGACTGGCCGGCGCGACGCTCTGGTGCGCGGGTGCCGTCGTGCTTCTGACCTCCCTGACCTTGCTGGAATATTCCACCGGCAGGGATTTCGGCATCGATCTCCTTTTATTCAAACCCTACTTCCAAATTGCCACGGCGTTTCCGGGGCGCATGGCGCCATTGACCGCCATGTGTTTCATCCTCTTTGGAGTGACCTTCGGACTGGCTGGTATCGGCGAACGGCGTCCGAAACGGATGGCCGCGGCCGGGCTGCTGGCCACCATCATCGCGATGGTCGGGTTCATCGCCGTGTGCGGCTACCTGACTGGGATAAAACTCGCGTATGGCTGGGGAGCCTATACGCTCATGGCGTTCCCGACGGCGGTGGCGTTTGCCATCCTCGGTGCGGGTATGCTCCTGTGGTGCTGGCAGACGGCCAAACGGCACGATCACAGTTTCGTCCAGTGGGTGCCCATCGCGGCCTCGGCGACCTTGATCGTCATGGTCGGAGTGATCTCGGCGGCGACGGTGACCTCCCTGCGCCGTTCGCTCGACTGGCGCCGGCATACCTATGAAGTCCTCCTCGTCGCGCAATCGCTGGTGGTCAGTGTCACGGATATTCAGGCCGGCATGCAGGGTTATGCGTTGACTGGCCAGCCGGTGGCGCGCGCGCCCTACGATCTCGGCGCCCACACCGCGCCCCGGCAACTGGCGCAACTAGTCCAACTTACGCACGATAATCCTGCCCAGCAGCGGCGACTCGAGGAGTTGACCGCCGACCTCACGAATCTGCTCTCCTACGCCGGTGCGGCGATCTCCGTCAGCGCGCAAGATGCGCCGGCCCGAGCCGCCAAAGTGAGGCCCGACGACGAGGGGGAGCGGATCCTCGGTCAAGCCAACGCTTTGATGTACACTTTCGTTGAGGAGGAACAACGGCTCCTGGTGCAACGCACGGCCGCGGCCGATGCCGACTTTCGCGGCACCGTTCGGCTGCTCGCTTTTGGCAGCGTGCTGGCCACACTTTTCCTCGTCGGGGGCAGTTGGCTCGTCCGTCGCGAACTCACCCGCCGTCATCGCGTGGAATTGGAACTGCGCGACGCGAACGAGAAGGTCAATACCCTGAGCGGCCTGCTGCCGATGTGTGCGCACTGCATAAGCATCCGCGACGACAAGGGCTATTGGAATCAGATCGAGTCCTATATCCAGGAGCGTTCCGAGGCGACCTTCAGCCACGGGCTGTGCGAGAACTGCGTGCGGGAACTGTATCCATCGATCGCCGACAGAGTGCTGAGCAAAATGCGTGAGGGCGAATCGAAAGCCACCTGACGCGGCGATCCCCGCGGGCGTCCATCGCGGCCGGCAAAGCTTCCCGTGGCGTCAGGCGGTGCGACGCCGGGCGCTCGGCTGATCGTCAACGATGCTCGGCTGCCCGGCGGCTTGCGACGAGGGCGGCGTGACGTCACCGAGCTTCGCCTCGTTTTCCTCATTCGCCCAGCCGAGCCATTCCAGCGCGGCCCGGCGCGAGCGAAATACATTCACCGGGTAGGCCTCGTCGGCCATGGTCCCAAAGAGCCGGTACATGCCAAAGTCGCAGTCGCTGCTGACGACCAAGGCGGTCGGGCCGATGGGCTGCTGGCGGGCATGCGACTTCATCGCGCTGGCGAGGCGATTGGCCTCGGCCGGAGCGAACGCGACGCGCGAATCGGTGGCGTCGATTAATTGGGCGAAGCCGAGGGTGTCCGCGACCGCCCGGTGCTCGATGTGTCGCAGGGCATCCTCCGCGGTGACATCGCCACGCCAAACGGTCACCAAGCGCTGGAATCGAGTGTCCGCTTCATAGGAAAAGGTCATTTGGGGGAACCTCCAATTTGTTACCGTTACAGTAATTATAAATTCACTCGAAAGTGTCAAGGCTGATTCCGAAAACGGCCGAACCGAAGGCCAGGTTATGAATCGTCAGAATTTCCCCTACAGGAAACTCAGTAATTGCACGCATAGGCAGCGTTCGGCAAAGAGGACAGAGTTCAGAGATGCCCGCAAAGCCCGTGATCCTTAAGGCCACTGATTCCATTGCCATGGGAGTGGAGAAACATCTCCGTAGCATGCAGGCTGGCGGATACGGAGAGTTGGTCGCTGAGCGCAGCGCGTTGGGCATCATGGTGGGATTTGGTGGGGTCCGGGTGCACGGGGAGACCTACGACATCGCGTTGGTGCGACTGGCCGGCGCCGTGCTCAATGACACGCGGATCGGCGATGCCTTTCTGCAACGCCTGGGCGGCTCGATCCCCCTGGCCAGCCACTAATCTGGCGGCGCGTGCGGACGAAGCTTGCGATCCGCGCCTCGACACCCCGGGCGAAAATACGCGACCACACGCCCGAGGCGGCGCGATACCTTCTCATTGAATAGCTTGATAACACTGATGATTGCGGATTCCCCCCCTATTGCGACGATATCTCGACCAGCCGGGAAACGGCGTTTGCCAAAATCCGGGCGCGGGTGGAAGGCACGGCACTGGGGGCAGCACTAATCAACGGCGGCTAGGTCCATGGAAACCGACGACGAAACGGAACATCTTCGGTCAGCCGTCTTGCAGACGGCGACGAGCGTTCTCAAAGTACGGCAGCGTGCGGACGAGGAGATTCGCCGGTCCCATGAAGCCTTGGAAGAACGCTCCCGAGAGCTGGTGCGGGCGCTCGCCGTCATGCGGGCGACGCTGGATTCGACGACCGACGCGATTCTCGTGACCGACGACCAGGGCGCCGTGGTCGATTTTAACGAGAAGTATGTCGCTCTCTGGAAGACTTCGAGGGAGGTGCTGCAGCGCGCTCGCGCGCAAGACGTGCGACAGATTGTGAGCCAGCACTTTGCGGAACCGCAGCGATTTATCGCCCGCATTGAGGAAATCGCGGCGAGTGCGGAGGAAAGTTTCGATGTCCTGGAACTCGAGGACGGCCGCATGGTCGAGCGCTATTCGAAAGTGCTCACCATCGAAAGCCAGCGAGCCGGCAGGGTGTGGAGTTTTCGCGACGCGACGGAGCGCAATTCAGCGGAAATAGCCTCGCGCCGGCTGGCGGCCATCGTGGCCTCGTCGGATGATGGCATCATCGGCAAGGATTTGCATAGCATCGTCACCAGTTGGAATGCGGGAGCGGAACGCATTTTCGGATACAGCGCCGAGGAAATGATCGGCACGTCCATCATGCGGCTGATTCCGGACGACCGCCAGTCGGAGGAGGTGGAGATCCTTTCCCGCATCCGGCGCGGGGAGCGATTGGATCATTTCGAAACCATTCGTGTCGCCAAAGACGGGCGGCGGCTCAACGTCTCCGTCACCGTCTCGCCGATCAAGGACTCCACGGGGCGGGTCGTGGGCGCGTCCAAGGTGGTGCGCGATGTGACCGATCGCAAGCAGGCCGAGGCGGCTCTCACCAAGGCGCTCGCGGAGGCGGATGCGGCGAACCTCGAACGACTGCACCTGCTCGAAAGCGAGCGCGAGGCACGTGCCCGGGCCGAGCGCACCAGTCGCATGAAGGACGAATTCCTGGCCACGCTCAGTCACGAACTCCGCACGCCGCTGAATGCCGTCCTCGGTTGGGTGAATATCCTGCAACTGGAAAAATGCCAGGGAGCGGAGCTGGAAGAAGGTCTCACGGTGATCGAGCGCAACGCCCGCGCGCAGGCCCAGATCATCGAGGATCTCCTCGACATGAGCCGCATCATTTCCGGAAAGGTCCGCCTCGATGCGCAACCCGTCGAACTTTCCAAGGTACTCAACGAATCCATCGACACCGTGGTCGCCACGGCGGAGGCCAAGGGGGTGCGCATCGTCGCCGAAGTGGACCCCCACGCGGGCTCGATTTCCGGCGATCCGCACCGCCTGCAGCAGGTTTTCTGGAATCTCCTGAACAACGCCATCAAGTTCACGCCCCGGGGCGGAGAGATCCAGGTGCGGCTGTCGCGCATCAACTCCCACGTGGAGGTGGCCGTGGTGGACACCGGCGAAGGCATCGCTCCCGATTTCCTGCCGTACGTTTTCGATCGCTTTCAGCAGGCGGACGCCTCGACGACCCGCCGGCATGGTGGGCTGGGGCTGGGGCTGGCCATCGTCAAGCAACTGGTGGAGCTGCACGGCGGCAAGGTCTCGGTGAACAGTGCAGGACGGGGCCTCGGAGCCACCTTCATTGTCCAGCTTCCCCTCAGTGGCGCCCAAGCCCGGCCCGAAACGGAATCCGGCCCAGCGCGCGTGGCCTTGCGCGAAAGTCCACCGCTCGCGGCCATCTCGCTCGCCGGCGTCCACGTGCTGGTCGTGGACGACGAAGTGGATGCGCGCGAATTCGTCAAGCGCCTCCTGAGTCATGCGGGAGCGACCGTCACCGCCGCTGGCTCAGCCCGGGAGGCCATGGAAACCATCGCCGCGCAGCGGCCGGATGTCCTGGTCTGCGACATCGGCATGCCGGAAGAGGATGGCTACGCGCTGATCCGCCGGCTGCGTGATCCCGGCAGCGATCCGGGCCTGCGCAATCTCCCGGCCGTCGCGCTGACCGCCTACGCCCGCTCCGAAGACCGCACCAAAGCCATCCGCAGCGGCTTTCAGAACCATCTCGCGAAACCAGTGGAGGCGGCGGAGTTGCTGGCGATCGTGAGCAGTCTCTCCGACGGCCGGCGCGGAGAGAAATCCAAGGGCGACTAGAGGCCCGGTGGTGGTGGCTCCTTTCGCTCGGTAAATCGACCCGGCCGCACGATCAGTTTCCTCGACTCGCATTCGCGTTTTCGAGCCGACTCCACGCTGTAATGCCATGGCATGGCATTAGCCTGCCTTGACACCCGCGCTCCGCCGATGACCCGATCGGAAACTTTCCGCCCTTTAATCACCTTGGCTGGCCTTGATCGGCCCATCTTTACCCTGGCCTATTCAAGGCCCAACAAGGCGTTGTCGGCTATCTAGAGCATCTGCCAAAAACCCTTTCCGGATGCGGAAGGAAGAGGGTGTGAATGAGGAAAACAGGAAAGCAGGAGAAAGATTCCGTCTTCCTGCTTTCCTGTTTTCCTCATTCATCCTTTTCATCCGGCCCTGATTTTGGCAATCGCTCTAAAAACCACCTGACTCTGATGGCCGATGTCGAGTGGAACGAGGGTTCGAAGCAGCGCTTTCGTTGCGACCGATTTCGATGTTTGTCCGCCCGGTCGAGCAGGTCGCCTTGCGGAGTCGCGCTGCCGCTTTTCTGGCCTTCGGCTTTGACTTCCAGCGTGGTGCCGCTGGGGAAGGCGCTCCAGCTCGAGCTGCCCATGTTTTGTAACATGGTGGAGATTTGGTCCACGGTGGCCTGCGGTGCG
>NZ_JBDUCX010000119.1:0-19772 GCF_040003245.1 Chthoniobacter sp. | reverse complement strand
TTTCAAGCTCACTCCGCCTCCTCGTACCAGTCAAAAGTGCATAACAGTCTCTAGGCATCCAGCTCCCCCGCATTCTGCGAAACATAGCTAAAGCATGTTCCTCAAACTGAAAGCTGGTGCTGCCAAAGGTAAACTCAGTGCAGACGAACACCGGGCGCCGCGCGGCTTCAGCGTCGCTTAACACGATTTCATGAACAAACCATTGCCCCCAAACATGCGTGCCCTGGCTACGGACTATGATGGCACGCTGGCGCACGATGGGTCGGTCAACGGAGCGACGTTGCATGCGCTGCGCAAGCTGAAGGAGGCTCATTTCCGCTTGATCCTCGTGACCGGCCGCGAGCTTCACGAACTCCGCGGAATCTTCGCGGAGATCAACTGGTTCGATCTCGCCGTGATGGAAAATGGGGCCGTGCTCTATCACCCACACACCGGTGAAGTCGAAGCTCTTGCGCCGCCGCCGCCGAGCGAATTCGTGGCTCGACTGCATGAACGCGGCCTGCCGCTCCAGGTAGGTAAATCGATCGTCGCCACTTGGGAACCGCATGAAAATGTCGTGCTGCAAACGATCAAGGAGATGGGCCTGGAACTGCAAGTGATCTTCAATAAAGGCTCGGTGATGATCCTGCCGAGCGGCGTCAATAAAGCCACCGGCCTGCGCGCCGCTGCGGAACGGCTATCCCTCACTCCCGCGCAAGTGGTTGGCGTCGGCGACGCGGAGAACGATCACGCGTTTCTCCAGATTTGCGGCTATTCCGTGGCGGTGGCGAATGCCCTGCCCTCGGTTCGCGACGAAGTCGATTATGTGACCAAACTGGATCACGGAGACGGCGTTACCGAACTCATTATGCGCATGCTTGCACCGGCGGAGGTTGTCCCATGAAAGTCCTGATGCTCGACGTCGGCGGGACCAATGTAAAAATGATGGCCAGTGGGCATGAGGGCTATCGCAAGTTTCCCTCGGGCCGCACCCTCACCGCGGCCAAAATGGTCAAGGGCGTGCTGGAAGCGACCGAAGACTGGCAATATGAAGCGATCTCTCTCGGCTTTCCCGGGATCGTGCGCGAGGGGCGCATCGCGCGCAATCCCCTGAACCTCGCGGGCGGCTGGATGGATTTCGATTTCGAAAAGGCCTTCAAGTGCCCCGTCCGCATTATCAACGATGCCGCGATGCAGGCGCTGGCCAGCTACGATACCGGAAGGATGCTTTTCCTGGGTCTGGGGACCAGCGTGGGAGCCACCTTGATTGCCGATGACACGGTCGTGCCCTTGGAAATCGGCTTGATGCCCCTGTCCAAGTCGGAGGCCTTCATGGATCGCCTGAGCAAGGAAGCGCTGAACAGTCGCGGCAAGGGCCGCTGGCAGAAATCGGTCGAGCGCGCGGTGGCGCTGCTGCGCGACATCTTCTTTCCCGATGTCTTTCAAATCGGGGGAGGCAACGCCAAGTATCTCGACCCCGTCCCGGAAAAGTGTGAACGCGGCGACAATCAGGACGGCTTTCGCGGGGCCATCCGTTTGTGGCCCGGGTCGGACATGCTCGCGGAACCGGCCACCACGACGTGGCGCATCAAGCGGACCCCGAAGAAGGACGCCAAAAAATGAAAGCCGCCGAACACGATGGTTACGAACAGTCGCCGGGTAAGGTGCGATTCAGGCGGTAACACTAACATCGAATCTTATGCTCGCTATCATCGGCCTCATTCTCATCGTTCTCTGGATTGTCGGTTTGCTCCTCCACGTCGCCGGCGGCCTGATCCATCTGCTCTTGGTCGTCGCGGCGATCCTGGTGGTGATGCACTTTATTACCGGTAAGAAGCCGACGGCTTGAAGCGGCTTCTGCAAATTTATTCGAGTCCATGAAAAAACTCGTCGTTGAAATCGCGGACGGCACCAACGCGGAGCTGGTGGAAAAAGTGGAGATCAAGCACATGAGTGACCTCGGCGGCGAAGTGAAAGACGCGATCGAAGACTTTGTTAAATTGAACGAGGGCATTGTCATGCCTCCCGTGATGATCAGCGTGACGGAAAAGGGCGCTCCGACGGAAGCAGACTGCGGCGCCGCCGCCAAAAGTCGCTAAAGGACTTCCCTCCGCGCGGGAATTGCCGCTTTGCTCTTTTGTGATGGCGCGGCGAAGCCACGAGAGATTCAGCAGGCGATACGGAAGCGCAAAGCCGGTGGCCGCTGCGAAGCTCATTCGCAGACTTGCGTTCTCCATGTTCCGATCATTGCTCTCCCTGTTTATCGAAACCTTCCAGCAGTGGAACCTGCACAAGGCACCGAAGATGGGCGCCGCACTGGCCTACTATGCGGTGCTTTCCCTCGCGCCGCTGGTCATTCTCGTTCTTTCGATCATGAGCCTCCTTGTCCAGCGCGACGCGGCGCGCGCGGAGGTCGTGGGGCAATTCGCCAGCCTGGCCGGCCAGCAGGGCGCCGCGATGGTCGATACCATCCTCACCAGCTCGGCGTCGCCCAAAGCTGGTGTCATCGCAACGGTGGTGGGTTTCGTCGTGCTCTTGATTGGTGCTTCCGGGGCCTTTGGGGAATTGCAGGATTCGCTGAACCAGATCTGGGGTGTCCCCGTCGCCAATCGCCCCTGGACGGCGATGATCAAGGACCGCCTGCTTTCCTTCGCGATGGTCTTCGTCATCGGTTTTCTCCTGCTCATTTCGCTCGTCCTGTCCGCCGGCCTCGCCGCCGCGTCCAAATTCATGCAAGGCTATCTGCCCGCCACCCAGAGCCTGTGGGAGCTGACCAATGCCGGCCTCTCGTTCGTGGTGGTGACGGTCCTGTTCGCGCTGATTTTTCGCGTTCTGCCGGATCGGCGCATCGCCTGGCGGGACGTTTGGGTCGGCGCAGGGATTACCGCGCTGCTTTTCACCCTCGGGAAGTTTCTCATCGGCCTCTATCTCGGGCAGGCCGCGGTGGCCTCCAGCTACGGCGCGGCAGGGTCACTCATCATCATTCTGCTTTGGACATTTTACTCGGCGCAAATCCTGTTTTTCGGGGCCGAGTTTACCCAAGTCTTCGCCCGGCGTTATGGGACTCATCAAGGCGAACTCGCTCCCACCCCGACGGTTTCGATACCGCCACGACGCGCGTCCGTTGCGAAGCTTTCTTGAACCAATCCTTAACTAACATCTATCCATGAAACCTATTCGTCTTACATCTTCCCTCGCGGCTTTTGCCGCTCTCGTTCTCGGCGCGGCCGGCGTCCTGGCCGATGACGCCGCCGTCAACAGCTCCGACAAATCCTTCATCAAGGACGCCTACCAGGGCGGCCTCGCGGAAGTTAAAATGGGCGAGCTGGGACAGGGCAAAAGCGCCAACGCCGAAATCAAGGCCTTTGCCGCCCACATCGTCGCGGATCACACCAAGGCTAACGCGGAGCTGAAAACGCTGGCCAATTCCAAAAAGGTATCGGTCTCCGAAGACCCCTCGCTGATGGCTCAAGGCAAAGCGAAACTGCTGGACGTCAAGTCCGGGGAGAGCTTTGACAAGGCCTACGCCGAAGCCATGGTCAGCGACCATAAAAAGGACATCGCGGCTTTCGAGAAGGAGGCCAACGAGGGAACGGATCCCGACGTAAAAGCTTTCGCGGCAAAGACACTGCCCACCTTGAAGATGCACCTTTCCATGGCCGAAGACCTGCAAAAGAAGGTCGGCAAATAAGCAGTCCAATATCTTTCAACCAAGCCTTCCGCTGATTTTAGATCGGCGGGAGGCTTTTGAGTGGGTGGAAAGCGACGAGAGTCATCATTAACCAATCTCCATGGACCTCGTCTCCCCTCATCCGTTTTGGCTGCTGAAGAATGGTCTGCTGAACGAGTACCCTTCTCTCCCCGGCGATGTCCGCTGCGATGTGCTCGTCCTCGGCGCGGGCATCAGCGGCGCCTTGATTTCGCATGGCCTCGTGCGGGCGGGGCTGGATGTCGTGGTGATCGACAAGCGCGACGTCGCCTGTGGCAGCACCAGTGCGAGCACGGCGCTCTTGCAATACGAAATCGATGAACACCTCATCGATCTCACGCGCCGCATTGGCAAGCGCGATGCCGAGCGCGCCTATCTTGCCTGTCATGGCAGCATCGACACCATCGAGCGCCTGGCCTTCGAAGTAGGCGCGCGTTGCACGTTTCGCCGCAGGCCCAGTGCTTACTTTGCGGCCAAGCAGTCCGATGTTGCCATCCTCCGGCGGGAAGGAGACGCCCGGCGCGCCGCCGGCATCGTGGCCGACTTTCTCGAGGAAGAAGAGATCCGCGCGCACTTTTCCTTTTCGCGCCCCGCCGCCCTCATCTCCACGCAAGCGGCGCAACTCGACGCCCACCGCCTCGCGCACACCTTGCTCCACGATAGCGCCGCCCGGGGAGCGCGCATTTTCGACCGTACCCGCGTGGATGAATTCGTGCCGGGAACGAGGGAGGTTCGGCTCAAGACGGATACCGGCCATGTCATTCGCGCCTCCCACGTGGTGTTCGCCACCGGCTACGAATCACAGGATTTTCTGCCCCGCCGGGTGGTGCAACTCAAGAGCACCTTTGCCCTGGCCACCGAACGTGTCACCCGCTTTCCGGGCTGGTGGAAGCAGTGCCTGATCTGGGAAACGGCCCGGCCTTATCTCTATCTGCGCACCGCGGCCGACGGTCGCATTCTCGTGGGCGGCGAAGACGTGCCCTTTCGCGATCCCGTGCGGCGGGACCGGCTGGTGGAAAGCAAGACCGCCCGCTTGGAAAAGCGTTTTCGCGAACTATTCCCGCAGATCGATTTCAAGGTGGACTATCGCTGGGCCGGGACCTTCGGGGAAACCAAGGATGGCCTGGCGTACATCGGACAGATCCGCCAGATGCCCCGTTGCCATTTCGCCCTTGGGTTCGGCGGCAACGGCATCACCTACAGTGCCATTGCCGCCGATATCATCCGCGAAGCGCTGGCCGGCCGCCGCCATCCCGACGCGCATCTGTTCCGGTTCGATCGGTAGTGGCCGATCCTACGAAATGGGAATAAATCGCGGAAAGAAGAGGTGAGCCAGCGAATCACGCAGATCACACGAATGGGCGGATTTCATTCGCGTGATCTGTGTGATTCGCTGGTCAAAGTTTTCGATGAATTGACTTACCTCGCGGCCCCCTACGACTCCGTCCCCTGCGGAAAGCGCCGGTAAATCCGGCTGCGATTGACCCCGAGCAGTCGCGCGGCTTCCGCGACGTTGCCGCGCGTTTGCTCGAGCGCGCGCTGGATCAAGACGTTCTCGGCTTCTTCGAGATTCAGCGGCAGACTCGCCGCGGACGGGGCAGCCGGGCGCACCTCCAGCGCAGGCGCGGGCGCCGACGGACCCACGGAGACCTGCACGTGTTTCCGCTCGATGGATTTTCCACCGCTGGCAATGAGGGCGCGCTCGATCAGGTTCTTCAATTCGCGCACGTTGCCGGGGAACGAATAGGTGGAAAACCAATCGAGCGCGTCCGGCGCGAGAGCGGGTGGGGCCATGCCCATCTCCTCGGAGAATAGCCGCAGGAAATGCGCGCAGAGGAGCGGGATATCCTCGGGCCGTTCGCGCAGCGGCGGCGTTTGCACGATGAAACGCGCGAGCCGGAAGTAGAGGTCCTGGCGGAAAGTGCCCGTGGCGATCCGGGCGCTGAGGTCGGCATTCGTCGCGCTGATGACGCGCACATCCACCCGCCGGGATTGCGCCGCGCCCACCGGCGTGATCTCACCGTCCTCCAGCACGCGCAGTAACTTCGCCTGCAGCGTTGCGGGCATGTCCCCGATTTCATCGAGAAAAAGCGTGCCACCGTCGGCCAGCTCGAACCATCCCTTGCGGTCCGAAGTCGCGCCGGTGAATGAACCCTTCAAGTGACCGAAGAGCATCGACTCCGCCAGTTCCGAGGGGATCGCAACGCAGTTCACGGGAATAAATGGCGCGCCGGCCCGCGGGCTGCCGTGGTGGATCGCGCGCGCGACGAGCTCTTTGCCGGTGCCGCTTTCGCCGGTGATGAGCACGCTGGTGTTGGCAAATTGATGCAGTCGCTCCACGTCCTGGAGGATCTTGCGGATCAAGCCGCTCTGCCCGATGAAGCCGGCCAGGCCCCAGCGCTGGGCTTCGCGCGCGGAGAGCGTGGAAAAGCGGGCGTCGGCTCTTTCGCGGGCGTCTTCCGCCGTGCGCCGCCGCGTGACTTCGTCCTCGAGTTCCGCATTCTTGCGCTGCAGTTCGCGGGTCAGCCGGCTGATCTTCAAGTGTGTCTCCACGCGCCCCACGACTTCCTCCGCCTGGAACGGCTTCAAGATGTAGTCGACCGCGCCGACGCGGAAGCCATTCACCACGCTCGCCGTCTCCTGCTTGGCGGTGATGAAGAGCACGGGAATTTCGCGCGTGGCTTCATCGGCCTTGAGTTCGCGACAGATGGCAAAACCGTCCCGCCCCGGCATGACCACATCGATCAGAATCAAGTCGGGAAGCGCCTTCGCGGCGATCTTCAGGCCGGCTTCGCCCCCGGGCGCAGCGAGGATTTCGTAACCGCGCGGTTCGAGCGCCGCGGTGAGCAGATCGATATTCGTGGGCGTGTCGTCGACAATCAGGATTTGTTCGCGGCTCATGCGGAGGGAGAGGTGGTGCCGTTGGGCGCAACGGCAATCTGCGCGGCGATTTTTTGAATCATTTCCATGTCGTAACTGGCGAGGAACTCGCGCAAGTGCGCGGCGAGCCGCCGGCCCGGCGGGCCGGTTTCCTCGACCTCGCGCAGGCAGCTTTTCAAGACGGTGGCGCTGTGCAATTCCGCCGCCATCATCAGGCGCGTGACGAGATCCTCCGGCAGGACGATGCGCCCGAGATCCAGCAAGGGTGCGCTTTCCGCGCCATCGGGCGGCGCTTTGTACTCGAACTCCACGCCGAGCAGATGGTGCAGACAGTCATAGAGGCGCGCGCTGCGAAAGGGCTTGGCGATGAAATCATCGCAGCCCGCCTTGAGATACATTTCGCGTTCGTGCTCGAGCGCGGAAGCGGACATCGCCACGACTTTCAAGCCTTCCGCGCCGTAGTCGTTCACGATGCGCCGCGTCGCCTCCAGGCCGTCGATTTCCGGCAGGCGCATGTCCATGAAAACGATATCGGGATGCGAAACGGAAACCGCTTCGAGCGCCTGGCGGCCATTTTCGGCGAGGACGATTTCGCAGCCGATCGCGGCCAGCAACGTGGAGAGGACTTCGCGGTTCTCGCGAATGTCATCCACGATCAAGGCGCGCACTTCCGAGCCGGCGGCGAGGCGTTCCACCTCGCGCGCTTCCACCACGGCGGCCGTCCGGGACGCCGCCGCGGGCAAGACCAGCGTGAAGAAAAACGTCGAGCCCGCGCCGGGATCGGAACGCACCTCGAGCTTGCCGCCCATCAGCGTCACCTGGCGGCTGGCGATGGTCAGGCCGAGACCGGTCCCGCCGTGGCCGCGCGCCCCGGGGCCTTGCTGGAAGGGCTTGAAGATCGTGCCTTGCGCCTCGGGCGGAATGCCGATGCCGGTATCGCTGACTTCGAATTTCCAGGAATGGCTTTCTTCGCGCTCGAGACGCAGGGTCACGCGGCCGCGTTGTGTAAATTTCACGGCGTTGCCGAGCAGATTGATGAGCACCTGACGCAGCTTGCCGACGTCGCCGCGGACGCCGAGCGTGCGCATGCTGTCGAGTCCCTCCACGCGCAGACCGAGCTGCCTCTCTTCGCACGGGTGCTGAAAGAGAGCGGTCAACTCGCGCACGAGCGACACGAGATCGAAGTCCGCGGTTTCCAGTTCCATGCGCCCGGCATCGATCTTGGAGAGATCGAGGATTTCGTTGATGAGGTGGAGCAGATGGTCGCAACTGCTCGAGATCGTGGCGAGCGCGTCGCGTTGGAAGGGATGCAGCGCGCTGTCCCGGAGCAGAATTTGCGAGTAGCCGAGAATCGCATTCATCGGCGTGCGAATTTCGTGGCTCATGTTCGCGAGGAATTCGGACTTGGCGCGATTCGCGGCCCCGGCCGACGCCTCGGCGCGCTTGCGAATGTCTACTTCCGCGAGCAGGGCGGCATTCGATTGGGCGATCTGGGCGGCACGGCGGGCATTGTTCCAAAGGAACGCGGCGACGAGCCCGGTGAAAAGGAGCCCCGCCAGCAGCGCGGCCCGCGATTGCCAGGAAAGCGCGGTCGCGCTGAAGGCCGGCATCGGCGTGAAGTGCAGGATCCAGCGGCGACCGGCCACTTCCAGTGCGGTGTCCCATCCCGGCTCGCTGGAGGAGATTTTCCGCCCGTAAATGACACTGCGTTCCGCTTCGTCGGTGATGGTCGCGGCCAGGCCCTTCGCTTCGGTCGTGCGCAGGGCGGAAGAAACCAGGTCGCCGACCCGGAAGACGGCGACCGCGAAGCCGCGCAATTGCGTGCGCCTTTGCTCCACCGAAACGGGTGCGCCTTCAAAGAGCGGCTGGAAGACGAGGAAACCGAGCTGCGATCCGGGTTCCTGGGCAAGGCGCAAGGAGGCCGTGGCGATCACCTGGCCGGTATCGCGCGCCTGCTCGAGCGCCCGCCGCCGCCGCGGTTCGGAATTCACGTCGAAGCCAAAGGCCGCCGCGTTTCTTTGCAAGGTTTCCAGATAGAAGACGGGGAAGTATTCCGCGCGGTTCGTCGCCGGGATGAGGGTGGAGTCGTCCAGTTCCTCGGTGAAATGAAAACCGGGGAAGCCTTCGTCGTGAGCACGCTGCTCCCAGGTGTCGCGCTCCGCACCGGGCACCCGCGGATCCCAGGCGAGCGCCTGGAGCTCCGGCTGCCGGGCCAGCGCGTCGGCGACGAATTTGCTGAATTCCGCCCGGCTCACTTCCCCGCGGGTCTCATAGAGAGAGGCGATGGCGTGGAGCACCTCCATCGAGCGCATGATCTGCCCGCGGAGCACTTCCGCGCGGTCCTGGGCGACCTGCCGCACTTGCTCCTGCGCTTCCCGGCGTTCCCAGTCGCGCAGCAGTCCGGCCACGAGGAGCGAAAGGAGCGCGCCGAGAGCCAGCGCCAGCAGGGCGGGCATTTTGCGGGGCGGCGCGGTGGGGTCGGACATGGAAGCCACCGCGCGAGAGCATTCAAGGTGCCACTCCGGCCTCTCCCTGCGGCTGCCTGTGAGAATCACCTCAGGACGACCTATCCACCCGTCCACCCAAGTGCGCTTTTTCCGACGGATGGGGCAAAACGGCACAGCGCCAGTAAGGAGGATGTTTCGGTGCTGGCTGCGTCGATTTTGCTTGCTTTTTGGCGGTGGTCATGCTATAAACGCGTGTGAGATGGAGAGGGAAAGGGAGGATTTTGGTTGGGGGAGGAGCATTTGAAATGCGCGGGAGGAGGTTCTTTGACAGACGATTCGGGATCGGCTTGATGCAAATAAGTTGCAGAAATGCGCTTGGAATCGCGGCTTGGATTGGCTGCTCCACGGCCTTGATTGGCCTATGGCCGAGCCAGTGTAAAAATAGGCCAGTCAAGGCCAGTCAAGGCGGGTAAAGGCGGGTAAAGGCGGGTAAAGGTCGGAATTTTTTCGCGTGTGGGGCATTAACGCCGCGCGCGGAGACTTGGTTAATGCCATTCCATGGCATTCAGGAAGGGCGATCACACGGACGATCGAACGCAGTAGTTAAGCCCAGCTTAATTTTGCGGTTGGTTTGGGGTAAGGGAAGCCACCACAATTTTATTGCGACAAAATCTCAACTACTGCTATTTTGCCCTCTCCTTCCCATGCCGAACTCGTCTTCCAAGCCGATCTTCACTCTGGCGCGTGCCAGGGTCGGGGAGCGTTTGCGAGTGGTGACGATCTGTCCGGACTGCCCAGAGTGCCTCAGGCTGAGGGAGTTGGGATTTCAGGATCGCGTGGAAGTGCGCAAGATCGCGGACGGCGCAGCGATCATCTGCTCCGTCATGGGCATGCGCGTGGCCATCGGGCGGGACTTGGGAGAACACGTTCGCGTAGAAAGAATCGCCGCGTGACTGCCGAGGCCAGCGAATCCCTTAGCACCCTGCCCCTCGGCCAGAAAGGCCGCGTGCTCGGTTTTGTGCTGCCGCCGGAGCATCGCCAGCGGCTCCTGGAAATGGGCCTCACGGTGGGCGCACAATTTGAGGTAATCCGCTTTGCGCCCTTGGGTGACCCGATCGATATCAAGGTCCGCGGCTATCATCTGTCCCTGCGGAAAAACGAAGCCGCTGGCGTGCTCGTCGCGCGGCTCTAGGCCATGGCCGCTCCCGCCCAAGTTTCCCCGGCGCCCCCGACTCGCGATGTCATGCGACACGTGTCGATTGCGGGCAATCCCAATTGCGGAAAGAGCACGATTTTTAACGCCCTGACCGGCCTGCGGCAAAAGGTGGGCAACTACCCCGGCGTGACCGTTGAGAAGAAGACGGGGCGTTTCTTCGGCAGCCACGGCGAGGCGATGGAATTGCTCGATCTCCCCGGCAGCTACAGCCTGCAGGTCCGCTCGCCGGACGAAGCCGTCGCCCGCGATGTGCTGCTCGGCCGCCAGCCGGACACACCGCGCCCGGACGTGATCATTTGCGTGGTCGACGCCAGCAATCTCGAGCGCAATCTCTATCTCGTTGCCCAGATGCTCGAGTTGAACATCCCCATCGTCGTGGCGCTCAACATGGTCGACGTCGCGGAGAAAAATGGGGTGGTCATCGACCTCATGGCGCTGCGCGAAAAGCTCGGCGTGCCCGTGATTCCCATGGTCGCGACCAAGGGCGTGGGCTTGATCGAACTGCGCCAGGCCGTGTCGCGTTCCCCGCTGCCGCCGCCCGCGATCTGCGCGCAGATGCCCATCGTGCTCGAACGCGAAGTCATGGCGCTGGCGAAGCAATTGCCCGTGGCCCACGAGGTCGCGCGGGGTGAAGCGCTCCTGCTGCTCACCTTGCACGAGGCCGCGTTGGACGAAGTAACGCACCACGATCGCGCGATCGTGGAGGCGACGAAGGTCGCCCAGCAACGCCTGCTCACCGCCGGCATCGATCCCCTCTCCGCTCCCGTCGATGCCCGCTACGACTGGATCGGACAGGTTTGCGCCGCGGCCCATCACAGCGGCGACAGCCACCACGCGGTCTCGATCTCCGACAAGCTCGATGGCTGGCTCACGCACCGCGTCTGGGGCTGGGTCGCCTTCCTCGGCATGATGTCGCTGATGTTCTTCTGCATCTTCGTGGTCGCCCAGGTTCCGATGGATTGGATCAAGGACGGCGCCGCCGCCCTCGCCAAGTGGGTCGGCGACCATTTGCCCGAGAGCGATCTGCGCGGACTTCTCACCGATGGGGTCATCGCCGGCGTCGGCGGCGTGGTCATCTTCCTGCCACAGATTCTCATTCTCTATTTCTTCCTCGGGATCCTGGAAGACACCGGCTACATGGCGCGCGCCGCGTTCATTATGGACCGGCTCATGTCGAAAGCCGGGCTGCACGGCAAGTCCTTCATCCCCATGCTCAGCAGCTTCGCCTGCGCGATTCCCGGCATCATGGCCACGCGCACGATTGAGAATCGCAAGGACCGGCTCGTGACCATCCTCGTCGCACCGCTCATGAGTTGCTCGGCGCGCGTGCCCGTCTACACGATCATGATCGCCGTGCTCATTCCCGGCTACTCGGCGTGGCCAAAGGCTTTGATCATGCTTTGCATGTACTTCCTCGGCGCGATAGTGGCGTTCGGCATGGCGTGGCTTTTCAAAAAGAAGCTGCTCAAGGGAGAAACGCCGATGCTGCTTCTGGAGATGCCACCCTACCGCATGCCGTCGTGGAAAGGCGTGGCCATCCGCATGTGGGAACGCTCGGGCCTGTTCCTGCGGCGCGCCGGCACTGTCATCCTGGCGCTCTCCATCCTGCTCTGGGCGCTGGCCACCTACCCGAAGCCATCCGATCCCAAGGCGACGCCGTCCGAGGCGCTGGCGCAGAGCCTCGCCGGCCGCATGGGCCACGCGATTGAACCGGCCATCACCCCGCTCGGCTTCGACTGGAAAATCGGCATCGGTCTCATCGGCAGCTTCGCCGCGCGCGAGGTCTTCGTCGGCACCATGTCCATCGTCTATAGCGTCGAGAGCAAGGACAAGGAGGACATCGAGCCGCTGCGCGACACGATGGTCGCCGAGAAGCGCGCCGACGGATCGCCCGTCTTCACGCCGCTCGTTTGCATCGGTCTCATGGTGTTCTATGTTCTCGCCATGCAGTGCATCAGCACCGTCGCCATTGTCCGCCGCGAGACCAACTCGTGGCGATGGCCTCTCTTCCAAATCGCCTACATGACCACGCTGGCCTGGGTCGGCGCGTTCATCGTCTTTCAAGGCGGCAAACTCCTCGGCTTCCATTGAACCCGCTCCTCGATCAACTCGCTGTCGCCGGCATCATCGCCGGAGCTCTCACCTTTTTCGTGGTGCGTTTTCTGCGCAAGCGCGCCGGTGGCAAAAACTGCGGGAGCGACTGTGGCTGCGGCGCGTCCAAGGCCGGCAAGGTCGGGCGTTGATTGGGAGTGCCGCCGTTTTGTGACGGAAGGCGTCTCAGCAAAGATGCGTCGCCGCGCATTTTTGCCTACGTTCGCGGCTCGTGACCGATCATCATCCCACACACCCATGAATACGCACCCCACCTCCCCGAAACGTCATCGCGTGACTGCGCTCGCTCTCGCTCTCGGCTTTGCCGGCCTCGGCATGGCCCAGGCGGAAGACGCCGCGCCCGGCTGGCTCCTCGTGACCAATAAAGCCGACCAGACGCTCTCCATCGTCGATCCCGCGACGAACAAACAAATCGCCACCATGCCCGAAGGTGGCAATACCTGTCACGAACTGGTCGCCACACCGGATGGCAAGCGCGCCTTCATGCCGATCTACGGCGATGCCGGCGTCGGCAAGCCCGGCTCGAATGGGCAGCTCATTCGCGTGGTGGACGTGGCCAAGCGCGAGATCACCGACACGATCGATTTCGGCCGGGGCGTGCGCCCCCATTGTGCGGTCTACAACCAGAAGACCAATCTCCTCTACGTCACCACGGAGATCGAAAATACCGTCTCCATCATCGATCCGGCGACGCTGAAGATCGTCGGCACCATTCCCACCGGTGAGCCGGAATCGCACATGCTCGCCGTCACCCGCGACGGCAAGCGCGGCTACACCGCGAATGTTTCCACCGGCACCGTCTCCGTGCTCGATCTCGAGCAGAAAAAGCTGGTGAAGACGATTCCCGTGGCCGGCAAGACGCAGCGCATCTCGCTCTCCGTCGATGACCGCTGGGTCTTCACCTCGGACCAAACCAAGGCGCAACTCATCGTCATCGACACGCAAACGAACGAAGTCGCGAACCGCATCGACATCCCTGACTTCGGCTACGGCACTGCTCCCACGCCCGACGGCAAATCGCTGCTCGTGTGCTGTGGGTTGGGCACCGTCGCCGTGGTGGATCTCGAGGCCAAGAAGGTGGTCCGCGAATTTCAGCTTCCGCGCGCCCCGCAGGAAATCCTCATACGTCCGGATGGTGCCATGGCGTATGTCTCCTGCGATTTCAGCTCGAAGGTGGGCGTCATCGACCTCAAAAAATGGGAACTGGTGACGCTCATCGAAGTCGGCAAGAACGCCGATGGCCTCGCGTGGGCCAAGGCGCAGTAACCGTTCCGCGTCCCGTTTCTTCCCGCCTGCAACCCTCGATCCGTCGGGGTTGCAGGCTTTTGGTGGCTTCGCACTTGCTTGTGATTGCTCACTATTTGCTCGTCGTTGCGCTGCGGCTTCGCTAGTTCCACGCCAATCCTCAGCACATGAAATCTCGATTCCTCACCGTCACCGTAATCGCCGCCGTTGCCACCACCATCGCCTTCGCGGTGGAAGAGACCAATCCCATCAAGGACGCCATGAAATTTGCCCACAAGGCGCCTCAGGGCGAAAAGAAGCTCAGCGACAAGATCGTCGATGGCACCGCGCCCGAGGCAGACGTGAAAAAGACCCTCGATCTCTACAAGGCCATGCTTGACACCAAGCCGCCGAAGGGCGACCAGGCCGCTTACAAGGTGAAGGTCGAGAAGCTCATTGCCGCGACCGAGGAAGTGGTCGAGAAAAAGCCCGACGCCACCGCGCACTACAAGGATGCGGTGAACTGCAAGGCCTGCCACAGCGAGCACAAGTCGGCGCCTCCCGGCAAATAATTCTCATGACGAGGACGCGGGAAGCTTTTCGGCGCGCCTGACATGAAAGCGCACGGCCTGCCGTTGATCGCCTTTCTTGGCTTGGGCGTGACTGCTCTCGCCGGGGAAGATCCGTTGTCCAAGTGGTCGGAGGTGTCGATTCCTTCGGATGTGTTGAGCAGCGATTGGGATGGCCTCCGGCCCTGGCTCGCGCAACACGGCCTCGGTCTGAGCTTGAGCTACGTCGGCGAAGTGCTGGGCAACACCACCGGCGGGCTGCGCCGCGCCGCGTCCTACGAAGGTCTGGTCACGCTCGGCCTCGATGCGGACCCGAACAAGATTGCCGGCTGGCGGGGCGCGAGGTTTCACGTCCTGGGTTACTATCCGCACGGCGCCGGCATCACGCAAAAGGCGCTGGGCGACATCAGCGTGAGCAGCAGCATCGACGCCTACGATAGCATCCGGCTGCAGGCCCTCTGGGTGGAGCAGGGCGTCGGCGAGGGGAATCTCTCGTTGCGCGCGGGTTTGCTGGCCGTGGACGACGAGTTTTACCAGACCCCGATGGAAAACATTTTTGTCCGCTCGAATTTCGGCTGGTCCTCGGCCCTCGGGCTGAATGGGCCGTTGCCCACGTATCCCTACACGGCACCCGCGCTGCGGCTGCGCGCGCAGCCCACGAGTTGGAGTTATGTGCTGCTCGGCGCTTTCGATGGCAACCCAGCGCCGGGGGTCTTTCCCGATCCGTCTCCGAATGCCGTGCCTTCGAACGAATTCAACAAACACGGCACCGAGTGGGCGCTGCGGCATGACGAAGGCGCCTTTCTCATTGCCGAGGCGACCTTTCATTTCCACGACCCGCCTGATCCGGGAGCCGCGCCCGCGTCGACCGGCGACGGGAAGAAGGCGGTGCAGGAAGCGCGCGGCTTGTTTACCAGCGTGAAGATCGGGGCCACTTACGACACGGATACCTTTTCCGATGCCTATGACTCTGGCCTCATCGGCTTGCAATCGACCGGCCGGCCGACCCTGGCCCGGGCGCATGGTGGTGACTGGTCCATCTATGCGATGTGGGACCAGGAGTTGTATCGCGAGCCGGGGACGGAGACGCAGGGGTTGGGCGCATTTCTGCACGCCACCTTCCTGCCGCCCGATCGCAACGCCTACGATTTTTCCGCGGAGGCAGGATTCGTCTACACCGGCCTCTTGCCCGGGCGGGACAGCGACATCTTCGGCATCGGGTACAATCTCATTCACTCCGGCGCGGCCAACGCCGCCGCCACGCGCGACGCGAATCATTTCGATGGCACGCACGTGGCCATCCCCGATTACGAGCAAGCGATCGAGATGACCTATAATGCGCACGTTCGGCAGGGCCTGTGGATTCAGCCGGATGTGCAATACATCGTTCACCCTGGCGGCTCGGGCGCACACGGGAACGCTTTGGTCGTCGGCTTGCGAACGACGATTGTTTTCTAAGTGCGCGCTTCGTAAGTCCCGCGCGTCACTCCGAGCTGCGACTGCGCCTGGAGCGTGCGCCACAGTTCCTCGCCCGCTTGCCCCCCGGAGAGCAGCGCCTGGTAGGCCTGAATCACGCGGCGTGCATCCGTGGCGTTCTCTTCGAGCAATTCGATGCGGTAGTCGCGCAGACCGGCGGCTTCGAGTTGCGCAAAGAATCGTGCGCCTGTTTGCGGCACGGCGTTAAAGAGTGTGTTGCGGCAGCCCACGTCGGCGCGCAGCGGATGCTCCATGCCCACGCGATCGCGCAAGTGCACGCGATGTTTTTCACAGGGTCGTCCGCAATCGAGGAAGGATGTCCCCTTGGACATGAACGCCGCGAAGACGCAGTGCTCCATGTGAAACATCGGCATGTGCTGGTGGAGCGTCAGCTCGAACCATGATGGGGGCGCGGAGCTGAGCAGATCGAGCACCTGCTCGATATTCAGGTCGTAACTGATCGTCACGCGTTCGAGCCCCTTGCTCATGAAATACGCCGCCGTCAGCGGGTTGGCGACGTTGAGTGAGAAATCGCCGATGAGCTGGAGACGCGGATGGTCACTGGCATTGCGCTCTGCGAAATAAGCAATCGCCCCGAGATTACGAATGAGCACACCATCCGGCGCGGCATTCTCGATCAATTTGAAAAAGCCCTGCTCGCCGGCCTTTTGAATGCGCGGGGTGGCGAGAAAGATGCGCGCGCCGGTGCCGGACTCCCGCACCCGGGCCACGGCGTCCTTGCCGCGGCGAATGTCTTCGAAATCCACGGAGATTTCCTCGACGCCGCATTCCAGCGCCGCGTCGAGTTGCTCCATCGAGCGGCACAAGACGCGCAGCGCCGGCGTGCTCCGTGGTTGGCTGACGGAAGAGGTTCGGACGCGCGTGACAATGGCCTCCACGCCTGCCAGCCCCTCGTGTCGCGTCACGGACCGAGCGGCATCCAGTTGAAAGACGAGTTCGCGGCGCAGGCGATTCAACTCGCCGATGGGCAGAATGACTTCACCCTCCAGCTCGCAGAGCAACTCGCCCAGCTCGTACGCGCTGTCTCCGAGACGGCCGAGATGATCGCGCAGTTTCTCGACGGTGAGCGGAGCGGTTCGTGCGGCTTGCAGCGGGATGCCCGATTTTACGGTCACGGCATCGACCCGCAATTCCAGCGGTTCACCTGCGCGCCCGCGGACGCTCATCTCAATCTGCTCGCGGCGGCGCGGTTCGATCCGGCCCGTGAACGATTGCCGCAGGCGTTTGTCGAGTTCGGGATCATCCGTTTTCCACACGCGGTCACCGGCCTTGAGTCGTCCGAAATCGATATGATCGTGCTGAAAGAAAAGCCGCTGACCCTTGATCTCAAAGATGCGTCCGCCTTGTTCCGCATTGGTATCGCCGCCCGTGTCGAAGACCACGCCATCGCCCGCTTTCAGCGGCACTTCCGGCGCAAACTCCACGGAGTCGCGGCCCACGCGGGCGATGCGCCCGGCGAACGCCCCGCGCTTTTTGCCATAGCGCGCGGAGACGAGTTCCTGATGGTTCACGCCGTGCATCCAGCCCGTATAGAGGCCGCGCGAAAAAGTCATCTCGAGCTGATAGCGATCCGCGGCGCTGGGATGAAACTCGCGCGCGGCCAGTGCGGCGTCGATCGCCTTGCGATACACCTGGCACACGGCGGAGACGTATTCCGGCGTCTTCAGCCGGCCTTCGATCTTGAAGCTGATCACGCCGGCCTCGATGAGCGCCGGGATTTCGTCCACTGCCGCGAGATCCTGCGGCGAGAGCAAATAGCGCCGGTCCCCGAGCTCGCGCAACGCGCCGTCGACGACCAATTCGTACGGCATGCGGCAGGCCTGCGCGCATTCGCCGCGATTCGCGCTGCGCTGCCCGAGCGACTCGCTCGTCAGGCACTGGCCGGAGTAAGCGACGCACAGCGCGCCATGCACGAAGACCTCCAGCGGCAACTGCGTCGGGGTAAACTTTTCCATCTCGCGCAAGGACAGTTCGCGCGCGAGCACCGCCCGCTGGACGCCCAGTTCCCGCGCAAATTCGGCGCCTTCCGGCGAAGTGATCGTCATCTGCGTCGAAGCATGGATCGGCAGGTCCGGCGTGATCTCACTCGCGAGTCGCACCAGGCCCACGTCCTGGACAATGAGCGCATCCACCCCCGCGCGACTCAACAACCGCAGGTACTCGCCGGCATCCGCCAGCTCCCCGGTGAAGACGAGCGTGTTGAACGCCACATACGCCTTCACGCCATGCCGATGGCAAAACGCGACCACCTCCGGCAATTCCGCCTCGGTGAAATTATGCGCCCGCAGCCGCGCATTGAACCGCGGCAGGCCGAAATACACGGCATCCGCCCCATTCGCCACCGCCGCGCGCATGCAATCCCAATCGCCTGCGGGGGCGAGTAATTCGGGAGTTTCGGTGTGGCGCGACGGATTCATGGCGGATTCCTACAAAGCCACACTTTCCGCCTGAGGAAAGGGCGATGTGAACCGGGTGTAAATATCCGCCAAGCAGGAAGCGCGGTCCCCGATCAATAGTAACCGTTGATCTTTTGCAGAAAGGCGTCCCAGCGCGGGCCGGGCTTGCCGTGTTCCAGCAGGATGCGCGGGCAGTTCTTCTGATTGCCGTGGAAATGCCATTGCGGCCAGTGATAGTGCGGCACGACGTGATCCAGCGGAATGTTCTGGTCGTGCATGAGCCACGCGGTAAGGCGCGCGGCGCGGTCGAGGGCGGCGGCCTGGCGGGCGGGATCGCGCAGTTCGCAGATCTCGATGCCGATACTCGTGTTGTTGCCGGGCCCGTCGTGGTCCGCGTGTTCACCCTGGATGTTGAGCGGGAGCGATTGGATGGCCTGCACATCATCGACCGTAAAATGCCACGTCATGTAGCCCGTGCGATTCCATTTCGTCCGGCCACGGAATGCGCCCACAGCCATGCCGCGCGCGTGCTGGAGCGCGGTGGCGTTGCGGTTGTCGGTCGAGTGAATAGTGATGTACGTCGCGTGCAGCGGAAACTCGATGTGCCGCCCGTACTTGCCGTGGGGCACGATCATCTGGCGCAGATTGACGGACGCGGGAGCGCCGCTCTGCTTTAGCGTTTCGGAATCCGAGACGGTGGCTTCGCGTTTCGGTGTCGAGCAACTGCCCAGCAGCAAGGCGATGGACAGGACGAGCGGAATGACGGCAACATTTTTCACGCCGCCGTCTTTAACGGAAGCCCGCCCGCCTGCCCAGCAATAGAGTATGGCCTTTACGCAGCGACGACTGCCTTGCCTGCGGCACGATTCACGGCGCCGAGCACTGCCTTGATCGAGGCCAGCTCAATATTCGTATCCACGCCGGCGCCCCATTTGGTTTTGCCATCGGGCAGCCGGATTTGGATGTAGGCGATGGCGCTGGCTTCCGTTCCCGCGCTGAGCGCGTGCTGCTTGAAATCCGCGACCTCGAATCGCGGCGCACCGCTCTGGTGCAACGCATGCACGAACGCGGCAATGGGGCCATTGCCTTCGCCGACCAGCTTCACGTGTTCGCCGGCCCGGCGGGCGGACGCGCGGCACGAGAAGCTGCCATCCACGCCATCGGCATGGAAATGGATCAGTTCCCACGGTTCCACGCGCTCGATGTATTCGCGCCAGAACATGGCTTTCAGTTCCCCGGCGCTGACCTCCCGGCCGAGGTGGTCCACCTCGTCGTTGGCCAGCGGGCCGAATTCGCGCTGCAAATCCTTCGGCAATTCGATGCCAAATTCGCTCTCGAGCAGATAGGCGACGCCGCCTTTGCCGCTCTGTGAATTCACGCGGATGACTTCGCGGTACTCGCGCCCGATATCGCGCGGGTCGATCGTCAGGTACGGCACATCCCAATGCGTGCGCCCGTCGCGCTCCCATTCACCGAGACCTTTCTTGATCGCGTCCTGGTGTGAGCCGGAGAAGGCTGTGAAGACCAGTTCACCGGCGTACGGCTGGCGCGGCGGCACTGTCATCCCCGTGCACCGCTCGTAGATTTCGATCAGTGCGCCCATGTCGCGGAAATTGAGCTTTGGGTCGATGCCGTGCATGTAGAAATTCAACGCGACATTCACGATGTCGAGGTTGCCCGTGCGCTCGCCGTTGCCGCAGAGCGTGCCCTCCACGCGCTGGGCGCCGGCCAGCAGTCCCAGGT
>NZ_JBDUCX010000118.1:0-19813 GCF_040003245.1 Chthoniobacter sp. | reverse complement strand
GTCGTTTACCGCGCTGGCGGTCGTCGCGCTTTCCCTGCTGGCCTACGCGTGGCGCGGTTGGGCGGCGGCCATCGCGACCGGTCTCACGCTGCTGCTGCATCACCAGTTTTTCGAGCTGGCCCATTATTTGAAGGAGGACACCGCGCTGGTTTGTGGCGTCGCGCTTTCCTTTCTGGCCGCGTTTCTCTTCGCGCAAAAACCGAGCGTGACCCGGGCCGCCCTGCTCGGTGTATCGGTCGCGTGCGCGATCTCCGGGAAGTACATCGGCTTGGCGGTAATGGTCGTCGCGCTGCCGGTGCTCTGGCATATTCCTCGGGAAAGGCGCGCGCTGCGACTGGGCGCCTTCGTGGTCGCGCTGGGCCTCGTCCTCTTTCTCATCAATCTCCCCCTGATCCTGAATCCGGCGGCCTTCGCCCACAGCTTCGATCGCGAGATGCAGCTCGTGGTGCACGGCCAGCAAGGCACCACGCGCCGGGTGCCGCACTCCCTCTACCTGAATATCTTTCGCGACAACACGACGCCGGTGATTTGGGTGCTGCTGCTCGTTTTCCTGGCGAGCCGCTGGAACGAGCGGCACACCTTGAAGCGCGTGGAATGGTTGCTCATCGCTTTTCCCTTCATCTACATGCTGGCCCTGTCCTTTTCGCCGAAATCGAATGACCGCTACTTTCTGCCGGCGACGGCGATGTTCACGCTCTTCGCCGCTATCGGCGCGCTCGATACCGGCCAATTGTTGCGCCGCTGGATGCCGGCGCGCTGGGCGACGCTGGGGGTGATTGCGGTGCTGGTCGCCGCACAAATTCCCAGTTGGTTGCGCTACGAGATGGCGTTTCAACACGACGACAATCGCGAGTTCCTCGATTGGGTCAGGACGCAATTGCCCGCGACCGCGGTGATCGTGAAAGACAGCCGCGTCCTGCTGCCAGATCCGGACAACTCACGGGACGCGACGCGGTTCGAGGCGCTGCCGCAGACCGTCATCGCGAGGAAGTACGCGGCCGATCTCGGGACCATCCAGGAGCTGCGCAAAAAGGGCGTCACGCACGTCGCCATTTCGGAATCGGACTACGGCGGATTCTTGCTCAGCGGGGTGCGCGCGAAGAAAGGCGAGACCGCCGACTTCGAACGACGCAAGGCCTTCTACACGGAGTTGCGTCGCGACGGGGAATTGCTCTTCGAGCGGGAGCGCGGGACGGTGCTCTACCTGCATCCAGGCATTCGGCTCTACGCCATGCCCCCGGCAGAATAGGCATTTTTGCCATTTAAAAGGGCATTTTCCGCAACGGAGCCAATGGGGCCAATGGGGCCAATGGAACCATAATCTAAGAAAGGCGGTCGCCCGTTCGTGCCTCAAGTGTAACCCAATGATCATTGCACCGGCGAGGGGATGGCACCACGATTTGTCCGCGACCTCGTTTAACCCCTGTTTGCCTCTATGAAAACACGACTGGCCCTCGGCCTCGCTGTCTCCTTCGCGTTCGCTGCCTTCGCGGCGCGCGCCGAAAATGAAATCGGTTTCATCGAAAAATTCGCCCTCGCGCCGGATCGCGAGGCGGTGCTCGATCAGCTCGTGCCGGGCACCGAGGACTACTATTTCTTCCGTGCGCTGCAGTACCAGAATACCCGGCAGGCCGGGAAACTCACCGCGCTGCTCGAGCAATGGGCCAAGCGTTTTCCCGATTCCCAGCGCCGCGCCATCATCGAAAACCGCGCGGCCTTGCTCAGCTACGAGGCCGACCCGCAGGCGACGCTGAAGTTCCTGCGCGACCGGCTGAACCTCGAGTTCAACCACGAGCAACAGGCCCGCGATCAAAAGCCCGACCTGCCCACGAAGCTCGATCCCGCGCTGATCAGCCGCGCGGCGTTTCAACGCGCGGCGTTGGAAAATGAGGACAACGTCAGCCAGGTGAACGACGAGGCGCTGGCCGAATTGGTCCGCGATCGCGTGCCGCTTTCGGAGTCGCAACGGCGCGACCTGCTGAAGCGCATCAAGCGCCCCGACGTGCCGTTCCTGCTGGATCTGATCGAGGCCGACTTGAAGAGCAAGGAGAGCAGCGGATTCGGTGAATTCGAGATTCACCGCGCGCTCCTGCCCGAGCAACTCGACGAACTGGCGAAGCGCCTCCCGAATCTCTATGGCAACCAGCATTTCGTCTATGCGCGGATGCACAAGCTGGCGCCGGGTGCGGATGCCGATGCGGAGTTCGATCCGGCGGAACGCGAAGCGTGGCTCGACCGACTGTGGGCTTACGCGAAGAAACTCAACGGCAGTTATAATTCGCTCAAGGCGCAGATCCTCCTCCAGCGGCTGCAGCTCGACCGCACGCGCGGCGTCTACGACAAGGCGCGCTTCCAGGAGTACCTCAAGCTTCCGCGGCGTTCGGCGTATGCGAATATCGAGCTTCTCCGCCGGGCCGAGCTGGCGTCCCAAGCCGCCGATTTGAATGTCGACTTGCACGAGGTGTTGAACGAATTGCCCGTGATCCGCTCCGACGAAGAACTCGTGCGCGATTACCTGCTGCACTTGCTCAAGGACGAGCCAACGTGGGAGCCTTGGGCGGCGTGGCTGCGCGACACGTGGCTGAAGCCGGTCTTTGCCGAGGCGAAAATCGTCAACGGTGTCGGCGACCCCGAGAAATGGGCGTCGCTGCTCACGCCGAGTGCGTTCCAGGCGCTGAAGGAGCGCGTGGACGTGGATTTCTCGCTGGCCAATCCCCCCTTCACGGCGGTGGCGGATGACGTGAACATCGACTTGTTCCTGAAGAACACGCCGAAGCTCATCGTGAAGATCTATGAGATCAACACCCTCTCGTTTTTCCTCACGAACCAGCGCCAGCTCAATACCGATCTCGCGCTCGACGGCCTCGTGGCCAATCGCGAGGTGACGCACGATTTCTCCACCGACGAAGCCGGGCGCAATCCCTTCCGCCGCACGACGCGCACGTTCAAGTTTCCCGAGCTGAAAGGCCAGCGCGGGGCGTGGGTCATCGAATTCATCGGCGGCGGCAAATCGAGCCGCGCGCTGGTGCGCAAGGGCCAGTGGTCGCTGCAGCAGCGGACGGGTGCGGCGGGAGATATGATCACCGTGCTCGATGAAATCCGGCAGCCGGTGAAGGACGCCGTGGTGTGGCTCGACGGGCGCAAATACGCGCCCGATGAAAAGACGGGCTACATCCTCGTGCCTTTCGCCCAGCAGCCGGGGCCGTCGCCCATCATCCTCGCGGATGCCGCCGGAACCTCGGCCACACTTACGGAATTCGTGCATCATGGGGAGCAGTACCGGCTCGACGCGCAATTCCACATCGAGCGCGAGCAATTGCTCGCCCGGCGTGAGGCCACCCTCGCCGTCCGCGCCGCGCTGCTGCTCGGCGAGGCGCAGGTTTCCCCGGAACTGCTCCAGGAGCCCAGGCTCACGCTCACTTCCACCACTCTCGACGGCGTCTTGACCACCAGCGAGATCAAGGACGTGAAGCTCGATCCCGCGAAGCTGTTCACCTACCGCCTGGCGGTGCCGGAGCGGCTGGCCTCCCTTCGGGTCACGCTCTCCGGAAAAGTGGAGAACCTCAGCGCGGGTGGAACGAAGCAGGAACTTTCCGCCTCCCGCGAGTTTCACCTCAACGGCATCGATAAGACGCCGGCCACCAATGATGGCCGCTTTACCCAGTTTGCCGACCGCTGCGTTTTCGAGTTGCTCGGCAAGAACGGCGAACCGGTCCCGGACACGGCGATCGTCTTCCATGTCACCCACCAGGATTTCCAAAAACAGCTCGTCTTCTCCCTGAGCACCGACGCGCGCGGTCGCGTCGATCTGGGGAAACTCAAGGACATCGCCCGCATCGACGCGGAGACCCCCTTCGACCGCCACGCCTCGTTTTACTCCGCGCGTTACCGCGCGGGAGAGCAATCCATCCAGGTCCCGAGCGGTGAACCGATCCGCGTGCCGTGGATGGGCGACGTACCGTTTCGGGCGGGCGACGTCTCCCTGCTCGAACTCCGGGCCTACACCTACGTGAAGGACCACACCGCGGCCGTCGCACTGGTGAACGGCTTCCTGGAAATCAAGTCGCTGCCACCGGGCGACTATTCCCTTTTTTGCCGGGGCAATGGCCTTGCGGCGACGGAGATCCACGTGGTCGCCGGCACGGTCCTGCGTGGCTGGTTGAACGGCGCGACGCGCCAGTTCGAGATACCCAAGGCCCCGCCAGTGCACATCACCGCGGTGAAGCTCGATCCCGACGCCGTGGTAGTGCACGTGGCGAATGTCAACCCGTACGTGCGCGTCCACGTGGCGGCCACGCGCTTCGTCCCGCACGGGAATTTGTTCGAGAGCCTGGGCAGCTTCACGCGTTTCGAGGGCGCTTCGGCCAGCCCGGCGCGCCGTCCCAATCTCTTCGCCGCCGGCCGCGCAATTGGCGACGAGTATCGCTACATCCTCGAGCGCCGCTACGCGAAGCTCTTCCCCGGCAACATGCTGCCCCGCCCCGGCTTGCTGCTCAACCCGTGGGAAGTGCGCTCGACGGATCTCTCAGCGCAGTCCCTGGCCGCCTCGGAAGCCCCGTCGCGGCGGGCCGGCGACCGCGAAGAACAGGCCCGAAAGCCGCGGATGTTGGCGGAGCCGCCGCCGCCGCCCGGTGGAACGGGAACCGGCCCGGATCTCGATTTCCTCGGCGATAGCTCCGTGGCGCTCTACAACCTCGTGCCCGATGCCGATGGCGTCGTGCGCGTCGACCGCAAGGCGCTCGGGGACCATCCGTTCATCCAGGTGTACGCGGAAGACCTCGGCTCCGCCGAGCTGCGCTCCGAGCAGTATCCCGAGACGCCGCTGAAGCTCAACGATCGGCGGCTGGTGCGGAACCTCGATCCGCAAAAGCCCTTTGCGGAAAAGAAAGAGGCCACGGTGCTGACCACCGGGCAGACGCTCACGCTGGCCGATGTCCTGACCGCCGATCTCGAAACGTACGATTCGCTGGCCGGCGTCTTCTCCCTGCTGACCACGTTGCATGGCGATCCGAATCTCGCGAAATTCGCGTGGGTCATCCAGTGGCCGAAACTGAGCGACGAGGAGAAGCGGGCGAAGTATTCCGAGTTCGCCTGCCATGAGCTGAATTTCTTCCTCGCGCGGAAGGACGCGGCCTTTTTCCAGAAGGTCGTGCAGCCCTATTTGCGCAACAAGAGGGACCGCACGTTCATGGATGATTTCCTCGTGGGTAACGACCTGCGTCCGTATCTGGAGCCGTGGGCTTTCGCGCGGCTCAATGCCGCCGAGCGCTGCCTGCTGGCGCAACATCTGCCCGGCGAAAACGCGGCGGTGGCCCGGTTGCAGCGCGAGCTGTGGGAACTGTTGCCGCCGAACCTGGATCACGAGGACCAACTTTTCGAGACGGCGTTGCGGGGGCGGGCGCTGACCGCCGGGGCGGGTGGGGACTTGGAAGCCGAAAAAGTCCGGCAGACCGTGGCCTTGCGGACGGACACCAATCCGGCTGAAAAGCCGGCTGTGGGAGCGGCGATGGCGCCGGCCTCTGCGCCGGCTCCGATGCCGGCCACGGTAATGAATGGGGTCACCACGTACAGCGGCACGGCTAGCCTGGCAGCGGCGCGGGCGGCGGATGGGCCAGCGCCGAAACGAGACGGACTCCTGGACAGCGTCGATGAAAGCCGGAGCAGTGGCGCGGGAGGCATCGCAGGCAAGGACACGCTGATGCGCAAGAAACTCGTCAAAGCGGAAGGCGAATACGATATGCTGGGTCTGGGCGATATCCCCGAGCTGAAACGCCAGCGGGCGGCGGTGCGGCAATTCTTCCGCGCGCTGGGGCCGACGAAGGAATGGGCGGAGAACAACTACTACCAACTGCCGCTCGTGCAACAGGGCGCCGAACTCATCACCATCAATGCCTTCTGGCGCGATTACGCGGCGTGGGACGGCAAGACGCCGTTTGTGTCCGCGAACCTCCCGGAGGCCGCGCACAGTTTCCCCGAGATGATGCTCGCGCTCGCGGTGCTCGACCTGCCGTTCGAATCGCCGAAGCACACCACCCGGGTGGACAACGGGCAATTCACGCTCACCGCCGCGGGGCCGCTCATCGCTTTTCACAAGGAAATCAAACCCGCCGTCCCCGCGCCGGAACAGGCGCCGTTGCTCGTCTCGCAGAGTTTTTTCCGCGCCGATGATCGCTATCGCGAGGAGGGCAACGAGAAGTTCGATAAGTACGTGACCGACGAGTTTCTCGCCGGGGTCGTGTATGGGGCTAACGTCGTCGTCACGAATCCGACCAGCGCGCGGCAGAAGGTCTCGGTGCTGTTGCAAATCCCACGCGGGGCGTTGCCGGTCAATGGTAGCAAGGCGACGGACAGCCGGCGGCTGGCGCTCGAACCCTACAGCACGCAGACGCAGGAGTATTATTTCTATTTCCCCGCGCCCGCCGCGCAGCCGCTACCGCACTACCCTGTGCACGTGGCGCGCGAGGAGCAGATCGTCGGCGAAGCGAAGCCGTTCACCTTCAAGGTCGTCCCGCAACTCACACAGGTGGACAAGACCTCGTGGGATTACGTCTCGCAGTATGCCAAGGACGCCGAGGTCTTTGCCTTCCTCGACCAGGCGAACATCGAGCGGCTCGATCTCGAACGCATCGCCTGGCGGGCGCGCAAGAGCGCGGACTTTTTCCGCAAGCTCGTGGCCGAGATGGAAAAGCGACACGTCTATAGCGAGCCGATCTATCGCTACGCCCTGCGGCACAATGTGGCCGCCCCGCTGGCCACGTGGTTGCGCCAGCGCACCGACTTCCTCGCCCAGTGTGGGCCGTACCTCGACTCGAAGCTGCTCAAGATCGATCCCATCGAGCGGCGTTCCTACGAGCACCTCGAATACTCGCCGCTGGTCAATCAGCGCGCCCATCGCGTGGGGGCGGAGAATCGCATCCCGAATCCGGTGCTGCGCGGGCAGTACCAGCACCTGCTCGATATCCTCGCGCACAAGGCGACGCTCGATGCCGCGGACCAGATGAGCGTGGTTTACTACCTCTTCCTGCAAGACCGCGTCGAGGAGGCGCTGGCCCGTTTTCACACCATCGCACCGGAGGCGCTGCCGACGCGATTGCAGCACGATTACTTCCGCTGCTACGCGGCCTTTTACGAGGAGCAGCCGGCGGTGGCGCGCGGGCTCGCCCAGCAATACGCGGATTATCCCGTGGACCGCTGGCGCAAGCTCTTCGCCGAAGTCGGCGCGCAACTCGATGAGATCGAGGGCAAGCCGGCGGTGCGTCCCGGCGACGACCAGCCGAACCGCGAGAAGCAGCAGGGCGACCTCGCCGCGACCGAGCCGTCCTTCGACTTCAAGGTGGAGAGCCGCCAGATCGCGTTGACGTGGAAAAATCTCCGCGACGTGTCGATCCGCTATTACCTCATGGACCCCGAGTTCCTGTTCAGCGCGAGCCCGTTCGTGACGCAGGATTCCGGGCGTTTCTCGATCATCAAGCCCACCCGCACCGATGTGCAGGCGTTGCCCGAGGGGAAGGACCAGCTCAGCATTCCGCTGCCCGCGGAATTCACGAAGGCGAATGTGCTCGTCGAGATCCTTGGCGCCGGTCAGCGCAAGGCGCAGACGTATCACGCGAACACGCTCAAGCTCACGCTCGCGGAGAGTTACGGGCGGCTCGAAACGCGCGACGATGTGCAGAACAAGCCGGTGAGCAAGGCGTATGTGAAAGTCTACGCGCGGCTGCACAATGGCACCGTGCGCTTTTTCAAGGATGGCTACACCGACCTGCGCGGCCGCTTCGACTACGCGAGCCTGAACTCCAGCGATTCAGCCGGCGAAGGAGCGCCGATGCCGCGCGGTGGTACCGCGTCTGGTGCGGGGATGAACTACCAGATGCTCAGCCCCGCCGAACTCGGGCAGGTCGAGCGCTTCGCCATCCTGCTCATGAGCGAATCGCACGGCGCGGATGTGCGCGAAGCGGCGCCGCCGGCGCAGTAGGGGCGCAAGGCGAGGTCGTGTTTACGAATTGTCGAAGAGCGGGCAACCGCCCCGGCCAAGGCAGGCCAAAGGCCTGAAACAAGCCAGCCCAGGGCAGAGCGAGCTCTGCGAGCGCCGCCCTGGGTACCGCGGCACACAAACAGCGAGCCCTGAAAGGGCGGAATACAAGTCGCCGCGGAGCTGATCAAGGGCTTGCGGCGCCCACGTTGGGGCTTCGCGCTATTTCGATTCGATACCCAGGGCGACGCTCGTACCTCGCTCTGCCCTGGGCTGGCTTGTGGGCGGGCCTTTGGCCCTCACTCTTGCTCCCTCCATCAGGCATTCGTGAACAGGCTCTAGACCAGCCCCAGCTTCATCTTGCCGGCTTCGCTGATCATCGCCTGGTTCCACGGTGGGTCCCAGACGAGTTCCACCTCGGCGTCGCCGACACCGGGCACGCCCATGACCTTGGACTTGGCTTCGGAGGCGATGACCGGGCCCATGCCGCAACCGGGCGCGGTGAGCGTCATCTTGATATCGACGCGCGAGCCGTCGGCTTCGCGCGGGGTGATCACGCAATCATAGACGAGGCCGAGATCGACGATATTGACCGGGATTTCCGGGTCGTAGCAGGTGCGGAGCTGGTCCCACACGGCCTTCTCATCGACGGCGATGCTGGAGTCACCTCCCGCCGCGCCTTCTGCTTTCGCCGCGGGTTCGATGCCGAGTGCGTCGGCGTCTTCGTCCGCGATGCGGGCCAGGCCTTGGTCGGTCGCGACCGTGTAGCTGCCGCCGAGGGCCTGGGTGATGTAGACGTTGGTGTCCTTCGCAAGGGTGATCGTTTCGCCGCTCGGGATGCGGGTCGCCGCGCAATCGCGGAGCAGCTTCTTTTCAGTGTTTTCGTGCATGATTTAAGATTGGGGTGTTTTCAAGACGACCTTCACCTTGCGTTCGGAGGTGGTGGCGGCGTTGAGTTGGTCGAAAAGGGTGGTGGCCCGGGCGGCGGGTGGGGCAGCAGGTTTGGCCGGTTCCGGTTGCGGGGCAAGCGCGGAACGCAGCGCGCCCTCGACGAGCTGGGCGCAGTGGATCTTCATTGGCGGCAGTGCACCGAGCGGGGCGGAGAGATCTGCGCCCGACATGGAGAGCGCTTCCTCCACGGTTTTGCCCGCGATCAGTTCCGTGGCCACGCTGGCCACGGCGATGGCGGTCTCGCAGCCGAACGTCTGGAAAGTTGCCCGGTCGATGACCTTCTTGCCGTCCTGATCCTTGAATTTGACCCACATCCGAAGCATGTCGCCGCAGTCGGGGCTGCCCACCGTGCCGACGGAATCGGCGTTCTCCATCTCCCCGATGTTCTTCGGGTTGGCGATGGCGTCGTGAATACGTTGCTGAAGGTCGTCGCTCATGATGGCAGGCTATTCGAGGTCGTAGCGCGGGAGGCTGTTGTCAACTTCCTGGCTCCACGCGTCGATGCCGCCGCGGACGCTTTTGACGTTTTCAAAGCCGTGGCCGGCGAAATAAGCCGCTGCATCCATGCTGCGCGTGCCTTGGTGATCCATGATGGCCAGCAAGGCGCGCCGGTCGCCTTTCATGAGGATTTCCTGCATGAGCTCCTGGGTAAAAAAGATCGCGCCTTCCACGTGCACGGCGTCGAATTCCTCGCGCGTGCGGACGTCGAGCAGCTTGGCCTCGGGGTCGCTCTTGAGCGCCGCCGCCAGCTCGGTGGGCGCGATTTGCAGCCGCAAATCCTCCTCGTGGCTGGTCAGGATGTGCTCGATGACCTCGGGGACGGCCAGCGCGTTGTTGCGCAGGCAAACGCCCTCCAGCGTCTCCTCGGGCTGAAAGCCGCAGCTCGAGCAGCCACCGATATGGTAGCGGCGGAAAAGGGCCCGTTGCGCGCCGGGGTAAAGCTGGAGCAATTCCCGCATCGTGATCTGCGGATCGAGGGACGTGGTCGTGGACATATTCCCAAGCTAGCGGCGCTCGGTGCGGCTGACAAACGCGCACTTTACCCCACTGGGCAGGCCAGTTACCGTCCCGCCCTCTCATGCGTTTTCAGACATTATTCGAAGGCCGGTGGATATTTGCGGTCGTCATCGCCCTCGGCGTTAGCGGGGGGCTGCTCGGCTGGCTATGGCTCGTGGTGCTGGCCGCCTTGCTCGTGCTCTTTTGCATCAATTTCTTCCGCGACCCGGACCGCCCCATCCCGCCGGGGGATGACGTGGTCGTGGCCGCCGCCGATGGCGTGGTGGCGGACATTATCGAGATTGAGGAGACGGAAGTGCTCAAGACGCGCTGCCTCCGCGTGGGTATTTTCCTCTCAGTCTTCGATGTGCACGTCAACAAGGCGCCGATCGCCGGCAAGGTCACCTATCGCCAGCATCACCCCGGCATCTACCTCGACGCCCGCAATCCCGAGTGCTCGATCAAAAATGAAGCGCTCACCTGGGCGATCGAGGGCGCGAAGGCCACGCTGGTCATACGCCAGATCACCGGGGCGATCGCCCGGCGCATCGTGCCGTGGTCGCAAGTGGGCGACAACGTCGAGAAGGGCTTCCGCTTTGGAATGATTCGCTTTGGCTCGCGCACCGAGGTATATCTGCCCCTGACCGCGACCGTCGAAGTCAAGGTCGGCGATCGCGTGGCCGGTGCCCAGAGCATCATCGCCCGATTGAACTAATTTCATGAGCGACCCCAACGGCCCGAAAATCTATCTCCTGCCGAACCTCATGACGGCGGGGAATCTTTTCTGCGGCTTCGCGGCCACGCTCAAGATTCTCGAGGGCGCGCTGATCCAGGCAGCGGCGGCGCCAGGACGCAATGCGATCGCGGAAGCGGCGGCGGCGGACAAATTTTACATCGCGATCTGGTGCATTCTGGCATCGTGCATTTTTGATGCGCTGGATGGCCGGTTGGCGCGTCTCGGTGGCCACGAGAGCCCGTTCGGTCGCGAATTCGACTCCCTGGCCGACATCGTCTCCTTCGGCGTTGCTCCCGCACTCATGGTCTACCGCATCGTGTTGCACGAATTCCCGAATGTCGGCTGGATCATCGCTTCGGTCTATCTCATCTGCGGCGCGCTGCGCCTGGCACGTTTCAATTGCCTCGCGGCGGCCGATTCTGCCGCCGCCAACAAGGAATTCCGCGGCTTCCCGATTCCCGCGGCGGCGGGGGTGATCGCCTCCATCACGCTGTGTCTGCTCTGGTTCGATAAGGAACAACGCGAGATCGGCCAGGGAAAATGGGTGCTTCCGCCGCTCATGCTTTTCCTCGCTTGGATGATGTTCAGTGGCTTCAAGTATCCCAGTTTCAAGGCCATCAACTGGCGCACGACGCGGTCGATGCCCAAGTTCATTGCCATCGTGCTCGTGATCCTGGTGACGGTTCTGTATTACCAGTGGATGCCGGCGGTGATCTTCATCACCTATCTGCTCTACGGCTTCCTCCGGCCCTTCCTCTCGCGCAAGATGAAGGAGGAGATCGAGGAAGAAGTGGAGGACGACGATCCGCTCGAAAGTCCCTAGCCAGCCGTGAGCGATTTCGCCCAGGCCGGCCTGATCTGCACGCTGCAGCGGCTGAATGATTCCCATCTCGCGCGGGTCGAAACGGAACTGACGGAGCTCGCGCGCGCGCGGCCCATCGCACTCGTCCTGCCCTGCCACGGGCGCGATCTGGAGCAGCCGGCTTTTGCCCGGATGCTTGAGGAATTACGCGGCGCGGCCTTCCTGCACGAGATCGTGCTGAGCATGAATGAAGTCGCGCCCGCGGCCTTGGAAGCGTTGCCCGCGCGGCTGGCGATCCTCCCCCAGAAAACCACGCTGCTGCACCACGAACCGTGCGCGGATCAGCGCGCGGGCAAAGGCCGCAACGTGCGCGCCGCCATCGCGCATCTCGCGAGGGCAGGGGAGTGCGCGATCATTGCCACGCAGGATTGCGACGTCACCAGTTTCCAGCGTACCGACCTCGCGCGGCTCTGCTTCGCCGTGGCGCATCCGCAGCTCGGCTACCGTTTTGCGAAAATGTATTACTCGCGCGTGACCGACCGGCTCTACGGACGCGTCTCGCGCTTGTTCCTCGCGCCGCTGCTCCATGCCGTGGTGCGCGTGGCTGGGCATCATCCGCTCGTCGATTTTCTCCTCAGCTTTCGCTATCCCCTCGCTGGGGAAGTGGCCTTCACCCGCGAACTCGCCGCGGAGCTTCCGGTCAGCTCCGGCTGGGGACTCGAGATCGGACAGCTCTGCGCAGTGTTTCGCCGGGTCGATCCGCGTGAGGTCTGCCAGGTCGATGGCGGCAGCGGCTACGATCACAAGCACCAGCCCGCCGCCACCGCGCTCGCCGACATGGCCGCGGAGATCGCCCGCGAACTCTTCACCCAGCTCGCCGCGGAGGGCCTGGCCAACGATGCCGCCTTCCACGCCGCCGTCGCCGCCGCCTATCGCCGCGAAGCCGCCCACGCACTGCGCCGCAGCGCGAGCCTGGCCTTGATCAATGGCCTCCCTTTCGATGAAGCCGCCGAGCAGGAGATGTTCACCGGCTTCGCTCGCGCCTTGAATCCCGGCGCTTAGTGCTGCTTCGCGAGACCGCGCAGGTCGCCGAGCAGCGTGCTGTTCGGGTTGAACTTCGACTTGTGCGATTGGATGTCGCTGATGTGCCAGGCGCCGTCTTCGAGCGTTAGCAGCGCGGTCATCTTGCGCGTTTCGCCGGGGTAATTCGTTTTCGGGCCCCACTTGTAGAGTAAGTCCACATGGGCGGTCGGCGGGGTGGATTTCACTTCGGTGACCTTGAAGGTCGTCGGTGGATCCCACGCGGCGAGAAATGTTCCATTGTCCGGGCTGTCGATCTGTTCGCCGGGGTGCGCCTTGCCGGCTTTATTGGCTCCCGCGACGGCCGCGGCCAGCACCTGGCGCACATCCTTGGTCAACCAGCGAGTCTGCGCGGCGGAATCCTTCGTGATGTCGTGCTTCGAGGAAAGAAGGTAGGTGAAAAAAGAGGTGGTCGTGGCCTCGGGGGAGTTCTCCGTTTGCGGTGCCGCCGTCATCGCCACGATGCCGAGCAGGAGAAAAAGCAGGGTCAGTTTCATGGCGGCCAGAGGTTGCCGAAGCTCGTGCGCAAGGCAAGCCGGGAGTGCCGCCTGGCCGCCGCGCCGCAACTCCGGGCTTGGCTCGCGGGAGCGCGAGTGTTCTCCTACCCGGCCATGCCCAAAAAGCCCGTTGTTCTCATTATTCGCGATGGCTGGGGGATCAATCCCGGCGGTCGCGCCAAGGCGGTGGAAAACGGCGACGCCACGATGCTCGCCAAGACGCCGTTTCACGATCACCTCTACGCCACCTATCCGCAAAGCACGCTCAGCGCCAGTGGCATGGACGTGGGACTGCCCGAGGGGCAGATGGGCAACAGTGAAGTCGGCCATCTCAATCTCGGCGCGGGCCGCATCGTTTACCAGGACCTCACGCGCATCAACAAGGCGATCAAGGACGGCGCACTCGCCTCGAATCCCGTGCTCGTTGACACTTTCGCCAAGGCGAAGGGTCACCGCCTGCATTTTATCGGCCTGCTCAGCGATGGCGGGGTCCACTCGCACCAGCAACATCTCGTCGCTCTCGCCAAGGCCGCGCACGATGCCGGCGTCGAGGACATCATGGTCCACGCGATCACCGATGGCCGCGACACTTCGCCCACGGGCGGCGCCGATTACCTCGCGCAGACCCAGGCCGGACTCGCTCCCTCGGGCGCGAAGATCGCCACCGTCGTCGGCCGCTATTACGCGATGGACCGCGATAAGCGCTGGGAGCGCAACAAGCTCGCCTGGGATGCCATCGTCCTCGGCCGCGGCCCGGTGTCGGACACGAATCCTTCCGCCGCCGTTTCCCAAGCCTACACCAAGGAGCCCCGGGGCGACGAATTCCTCACGCCGATCATCTTCTCCCACGCCAATGAACAACGGATTCGCGATGGCGATGTGGTGCTCTGGTTCAACTTCCGCGCCGACCGCGCGCGCCAGCTCTCGCTCGCCTTCTTGAAAAAGGAATTCGACGGCTTCGACCGCGAAGTCATGCCCGCCGTGTATTACGTCACGCTCACCGAGTACGACGAAACCTACGGAGTGCCCGTGGTCTTCGGCCCGCAATCGTTGAAAAACATCCTCGGTGAAGTCGTCAGCGCCGCCGGCTTGCAGCAACTGCGCATCGCCGAGACCGAGAAATATCCGCACGTTACTTTCTTCTTCAACGGCGGCGTCGAGCAGCCCTTCGCGGGCGAGGACCGCATCATTGTGCCGTCGCCGAAGGATGTGCCCACCTACGATTACAAGCCGGAGATGAGCGCGCCGGAGGTGACCGCGAAAGTCGTCGAGGCGCTGCCGAACTACGATCTCGTCATCCTCAATTTCGCCAACCCCGACATGGTCGGTCACACCGGCGTCGTCGAGGCAGGCATCAAAGCCGTCGAGACGATCGACGGTTGCGTGCGCCAGGTGGTGGAAAAAACACTCTCGCTCGGCGGGCAACTGCTCATCACCGCCGACCACGGCAATTGCGAGCAGATGCGCAACGCCGACGGCTCGCCGAATACCGCGCACACCACGAACCTCGTTCATTTCCTCTACGTCGCCGCCGGCGCCGAGACGGCCAAGCTCGACAGCGGCATCCTCGCCGACGTCTCGCCGACCCTCCTCGCGCTCCTCGGCCAGCCGCAGCCCGCGGAGATGACTGGCAAAAGCCTGGTCCACCGCCCCGCCCATTTTAAGGGTTGAGTTTTAAGAGCGTGGCCTCGTCCGGCGTTCGGCGAAATCCACTCAAACCTTAAACCTTAAACCTCAAACCGGTCCGTGAAATTGGCATTGCGCATTGCGCGCGGATTCGTAGTTTTCCCCTCCGCTTCGCGCTCCCTAGGCGCGTGGATGAGTTATTTTGGCCGATGGTGTAGTGGTAGCACAGGGGTCTTTGAAGCCCTTAGTCTAGGTTCAATTCCTAGTCGGCCAGCCACTTGCGCTCCTCCCCGGCGGGGAGGTAGGGTTTTCATCGCGGATGCAGTTTTCAAAATCCCCCTAGTGGTCTATCTTTCATTTGTTCATCTATGAAACTCTCCAAACGTGGCGAATACGCCCTGCGTGCTCTCATTGATTTCGGCATCGCCTACGAACTCGGACGGCCCCTGCTGAAGATCGGCGAGCTCGTGGAGAAGGAGCGCCTGCCCGTGAAATTCCTGGAGCAGATCCTCACGCAACTGCGCGGTGCCGGTTACATCGAAACGAAGCGTGGCAAGGCGGGCGGTTACTTTCTGGCCAAGCCGCCGAAGCAAATCAGCCTCGGCCAGGTCATTCGCCTCATCGATGGCCCGCTCGCTCCTATTTCCTGCGTTAGCGTCACCGCCTATGAGCGTTGCACGTGTCCCGATGAAGCGCACTGCGGGCTGCGCATGCTCATGCTCGACGTGCGCAATGCCATCGCGCGCATCCTCGACCGCTATGTGCTCGGCGACGTCGTCGACATCACCCTGCGCAAAATGCGGCGCGATGGCGTGACGATTCCTTTCATGGTGGAGAAGTTGCTCGGCCCCTCGGTCCCGGCTCACGGGTCGCCCTCCTTCGTCGAACATTTCCCGCTCGGAGGCTTTTTGGCGGAGTTGGAAGGCGCGAAATCGGCGGGCAAGGCGCCGCCCGCGAGGAAGCCGGCGGCGAAGGGTAAAGGGGCGAGCAAAAAATAGTCCTTGTAAAGTATACGCACTAAGTAGATAAACCGACCGCTCGCTGCTGCGGGCGCCCTTTTGCCGACCATTCCCTGGAGGCATCGACATCACGCACCCATCCCGGGCCGCGCCACCGAACTCCCGGAGGCGGTCTTTGTCTTCCAAGGAAACATGACCCTAAAACCATCACATCACAGCACCGGCCTGCGCCGCTCGCCCTCCGGTTTCGGCCTCGCGCTCGTCGCCGCGGCCCTCGCCACCACCGCCTCTTTCTCCCTCGCGCAGGACTCCGGCGTCTTGATCGACAAGCTCGTCCAGAAAGGCATCCTCAGCAGCAAGGACGCGGCCGAAGTGCGTGCCGACATCCAGAAGGACGCCGTGCAAAGCCCGCTGAACAAGATCAGCCTGAGCAACTCGGTGACGCAACTGAAGCTCTACGGCGACTTCCGCCTGCGTTATCAATACAACGACTCCGAGGCGCAGATCGCCGATGCCGCCCATGTCAACCAGCAGTCGCGTTTCCGCTACCGTCTGCGACTCAACGCCGATGTGCAGCTCGGCGAGGACTGGTTTGCCGGCGTGCAGTTGCAGACCGGGCAGACCGCGGATTCCGGCAACCAGACCTACAGCGCTGGATTCAACAACGACTCGATCTTCATCTCCCGCGCCTTCTTCGGCTGGCAGAACGATTACTTGAAGGTCGTCGTGGGCAAGCAGGCCAACCCATTTTACACCACCGACCTGGTGTGGGACCCGGACATCAATCCCGCGGGTTTCACCGAAACCCTCGCGCTGCACAAGATCCCTCTCTTCGGCGGGTCCGGCGGCCCCGATGGCAAGGAGGCCCAAGTCACGGTGGCGCCGAGCAAAAGCTCTTCCTGGGAGGCCGCCCTGGTCGCCGGACAGTTCATCTTTGGCGATAACAACGAGTTTTCCAATACCGGTGACTTGAGCAGCGACCCGTGGATTTTCGACGAGCAGTTGATCGTCAAATACAACTTCAACAAGGACACCAGCGTCACCATCGCTCCCGGCTTCCTGTCGGAATCCGCAGCGCACATCACCGGCGCGCTCAATACCCTGGCCTTCAGTGATGAAAATGCGATCGTTACCGGGACCACCGCCGTGCAGACGACGGTCCAGGAGGTGGACAACGTGGTGATTTCCTACAACGCCGCCGGCGTGCCCACCAAGACCATCACGCCGTTGACGACGACGACGACGACCCAGAAGACGATCACGCCGAACAACACCACCTCCGGTTCGGCCACCGTGAGCGGGCCGCGCACCATCACCTCCAATGCGTCCTCCTCGCGCAATGGCGGTGTCATCACCCTCACGGGCAAGGCCTCCGGCCTCGCGACCGATCCCTCGAAGGCCAACCAGACCTTCACCACCACCGCCACCAGTCAAAACCAGACGGTTTCGACGACCAACAACGTGGGCCTGCCGGGGATCACCGGCGAAACCCGCGGCCTCCACCTGCTCACTGTGCCCGGCGACATTTCCTTCAAGCTCGCCGGGATCAAATCGAAACTCTACTGGGATGTTTCCTACAACGTCAGCGGACGGAACCGCTTCGACAACGTGTTACAACTCAAGGATTTCGGCAGCCGCGAATACCAGACCCGCGACGGCCTGGCTTGGTTGGTCGGTGTCCAGTTTGGCGAGACCAGGAAGAAAGGCGACTGGCAGGCCTACCTCAATTATCGCGAGGTCGGCATCGCCGCCGTGGATCCGAATTTGAACGACTCCGACTTTGCGCAGAGCACGCTCAATGTTCGCGGTTTCAAGGTGGGCCTGGCCTATGCGCTCACGGATTTCGTAGTCATCAACGCCGCCGGCTACGTCACCTGGAATCTGGAAGACAACCTCTACGGCGGTCGCGCGACCAGCGTAGGCGGGATCGCACCCTACAACGCCGCGAACATCTTCACGCTCGACGTGAACGTGAAGTTCTAGAGGCGCTGAGACGCGGAGAAAGGCCGGAGGGGAAGGACAGAGGGGATATCGCCTTTTTCCTCTCCGCGCCTCTGCGTCTCCGCGGTTATGACACCGCTTTTCCCAAAAAACCGCTTGCCACTCCCGCAAAGGGATACTAAATCAATCTCTATTCAATAGATATACTTTAACTCAACCGCATCCTATGTCAAATTCCACCGCATCCATCCGCCGTTCCGCGCCAGCCCTCGGCGAGGTGGCCGAGGCCGCCGACGAGCCCACCTCTGCCGCGCCCTGGCTCACCGTCGTCAGCGACAAGGTGAAATCAATGCGTTTCGGGGTCGTCCAGATCGTCATCCACGATTCCAAGGTCGTGCAGATCGAGCGCACCGAGCGCACCCGCTTCGACGTCCCGCAGCCCGCCGGCCGGCGCTGAAGCCCCCGTCGCTTTTCTCACCAACAGTCTCCGCGGTCCTCCGCTCCAGCGGCGTCGCCCCTGAAACCCGCCACGCTCCAACCTCACTTCGCATGATATTGAAATCTCTCCTCGTCACCCTCACTGCCACGCTCAGCTTCGCCTCGCTCGCGACCGCCGAGACCGTGACCCTGCTCAACGTCTCCTACGATCCCACCCGGGAACTCTACCAGGACTTCAACGCCGCCTTCGCCAAACATTACAAGGCGGAGACTGGGAAGGACCTGACCGTGAAACAATCCCACGGTGGCTCCGGCAAGCAGGCCCGCGGAGTCATCGATGGCCTGGATGCCGATGTGGTGACGCTGGCGCTGGCCTATGATATCGACGCGATCGCCAACAAAGCCGGTTTGCTGGGTAAGGATTGGATCACCAAGCTGCCGGACAATAGTTCGCCCTACACCTCGACGATTGTTTTCCTCGTCCGCAAAGGCAACCCGAAAGCCATCAAAAATTGGGATGACCTGGTCAAGGCGGGCGTGAAGGTCATCGTCCCCAATCCGAAAACCTCGGGTGGTGCCCGCTGGGCCTATCTCGCCGCGTGGGGGCAGGTGCTGGTCGGGGGAGGGGATGAGGCCAAGGCGAAGTCCTTCGTCACCGATCTTTACAAGCACGTGCCGGTACTCGACTCCGGGGCCCGTGGCGCGACGACCACTTTCGCCCAGCGGAATGTCGGCGATGTGCTGCTCTCGTGGGAAAATGAGGCCTACCTCGCGCTCAAGGAATTTGGGGCGGACAAGTTTGAGATCGTCAATCCCTCGGTGAGCATCCTCGCCGAGCCGCCCGTGGCCGTGATCGACAAGGTGGTCGACAAGCATGGCACCCGCGCCGTGGCGGAAGCTTACTTGAAGTATCTCTACTCCCCCGAGGGGCAGGATATCGCCGGCAAGAACTACTATCGCCCGCGGAACGCCGAGGCGGCGGCCAGGTGGTCGAAGAATTTTGCACCCATCAAGCTCTTCACCATCGATGAGAAGTTCGGTGGCTGGGCCAAAGCCCAGAAGACCCACTTCGACGACGGCGGCGTCTTTGACAGCATCTACAAGCCTTAGTCCTCACCCTCTCCAAGCCACCGCACAGTATCCGAGAAACATGGCCACCCTGCAGATTTCCGAACTTATGAAGAGCGTTGATTCGAGCGCGAACGAAGACTCTGGCTACCTGCCGCAGTCGGCGGAGCGGCGCTCCATCAAGAAACTGCTGCTGCCCCTCTTTTTGCAGGTCGGGACCACAGCGGAATCGCTCCGGGCGGATTCCGCCGGCTTTTGGCACGTGGGCGAGGAGCGGTACTGGCTGCCGCGCCTGATCTTTCGCGGGGGTAAGGAAACCGGCGAGGAGACCATCCGCCTGGCGATTTTCGCCGGCCTGCACGGGGATGAACCGGCGGGCGTCCACGCGGTGGTGGACCTCCTGCGGGCGCTGGAGGCGGACCCCTGGATGGGACGCGCCTATCGAATCCATATCTATCCGCTATGCAATCCGACGGGCTATGAAGACGGCACACGGCACTCCCGCAGTGGCGCGGACCTGAACCGCGAGTTCTGGCGCGGCTCACTGGAACCGGAAGTCGCCATCATGGAGCGCGAACTGTTGCACAATAAATTTCACGGTATCATCTCGCTGCACTCCGACGACACCAGTGATGGCGTCTACGGCTTCGTGCGCGGGGCGACGCTTACCCAGCACCTCATGAAGCCGGCGCTGGCTGCGGCGGAGGCGGCGCTGCCGGTGAACCAAGCGGCGATCATCGACTGTTTCCA
>NZ_JBDUCX010000117.1:0-19814 GCF_040003245.1 Chthoniobacter sp. | reverse complement strand
GCGGTCTCGGCGACCAGGCCGGCCTTGTCGGTGTGGCGGTAGGCGGTGCTCTTGCTGTAGGAGAAGAGGGGGACGTATTCGTTGGCACCGGCGCGGTCGGCAGGGATGGCGCGGGTCATCATGGTGCAATCGAGGATCCACCATTGGCCGTCCTTCTCGAGCATCAGCCAGGCGTGGTTGAGGCGGGAGTTGCGGTCGAGCTTGCCGATGACGAAGCGGACGTTCTGGTTCTGGAGTTGGCTCATGAGCCAGAGAGCCTTGTCCTTGCAATCGCCGTAGTGGCGGGTGGCGGTTTCTTCGGGCGTGGCGGGCTGGAAAGGCAGGGTGCGGGTGTAGTGGATGGCGCGGCCTGTGCGCATCAGGGAGTTGATCTTGTCCATGGAGGCCTCGTCGCTGTGGAGGTTGCTGAAGACCTGCTTGACCGGGGTGAGGTAGCGGTCGTAGGGGGTGGCGCTGGCGGCGGTGCCGAGGTCGACCACCGCGCTGGCGGAGAGCTTGGCGGCGAGGAAGAGGGCGGCGAGGGCGAGGAACTTCTTGGAGCGAGCGGAGGCGGAAGCAAAGTGTTTCATACTCTGCTGTTGAGAGGCCGCGCCGCGTTGTGACGCGGGGGTGGGAAGATTTTTGAGAAATCTTCCGGGGGCTGTAGCGGCGCTCTCCGAGCGTCGGTGGCTGGTTCACGAGCGGAGATGACGACGGTCAGAGACCGCCGCTACAGGCGTTGAGAGACTGCGGTGCGGGGGAGGGCGCGTGTCCTCACGCACCGGGCGAAGATCGGATTCGCAGGTTTCTCCCGGCGCGTGGGGACACGCGCCCTACACCCGTGGCGCGCGCTCGTCGCCAGCGGAACACTCGCCAACCGCCGCGCAAGACTGGAATGACCGCCCTCCCGCTACGGTCCAGACCACTCGGGGAACTGGGCGAGGAAATCCTTGCCGCAGCCGCCCAGCCAGACGCGTTCCTTGTCGATCTTGGTCGCGTAGATGATGCGTCCCCGGGCGATGCCGTAGATGATGCCTCCCAGGAGGAGGAGGACGCCGAGACCCGCGACCCAGCCGTAATCGGCGGCGATGCCCCCGATGATGGAGCCGAGGCCGACCACCACCAGCACCCAAGCGGTGATAATCGCGTTGCGACGACTGGCGCGATGCGTGTCGCACATGGACACCAGGGCGGTGGTGCGCTTGCGCACGCACATGGCGATGATCGCGTAGACGATCAAGTTGATCAACAAGGCGAGGTAAACCGCCGGGTGATGCCAGTAGAGCTTGCGTGTCTTCTGCGGAGAATCCGTGGGGGCATTGCACTTCACGCAGCGCGACGGGAAGACGGCATCGAGCGGCGCGACGAGCCGTTTTTTCTGCTTCCACAGGGCGGTGCCGCCGATGGGCGCACCTTCCTTGAGTTTCTGAAAAAAGAGGGGCTTGCAGGAGACGCAGATGTGCGAATTCTCAAAGGCGACCATGTCGTCCTGGGCAAAGATCTGCCCGCACTGGGCGCAACGGGCCTGGCCGGTCGCGACAGGAGCGGTAGCGGGCACACCGGGGATGGCGGGGGAAGAAGTGGCGACGGTGGAATAGGCGGCCCAGTTGGGCAGTCCTTCCCGCCAGACGAGCGTTTCCGCGGTGACGGTTCCCTTGCTAACGAGAGCTTCCAGCTCGGCTTGTGACACTGGGCCCTGTTGTTGTCCGCCTGCGCTGTAGTACCATTGCATGCAGGGGTTTTGCCCGCATTAGGGAGAGAAAATCAAGCCTGTGCGCGAAAATTTGCGGTGGGGTGACTCACTGGACGCCGGAGGCGTCAAAGAGATTAGCCCCGGATGGCTAGCGGGCGGAGAGCGTCATCAGGCGCATCCACTCGCGGCCTTCGCGGCCGGGGTAGGCGTGCTGCGGGAGCCATTCGCGCTGGAGCGTGAAGCGGGGAAGAAAGAGGCGGTCGAGTTCGGCAATGGAGACTTCGAAGGGCGGGCCTTCGTCGGGGGAAGCGTTGCCGGGGTCGAGATAGAAGATGGCGAGGAATGAGCCACCGGGTTTCAGGGCACCGGTGACGGCTTCGACGTAGGCGGGGCGCATCGAGGGATCGATCGCGCAGAAGCAGGTGTGCTCGAAGACGCAGTCGAAGGCGCCGCGCATTTCCTCAGGCAAGTCGAAGAGATTGCCCTGGATGTAGCGCTCGGCGCCGACTTTGGGGAAGCGTTGGGCGCCTTCGACGGCGAGAGTGGCAATGTCCAGGCCGACGACTTCTTCCGCCGTGGCGGCGAGGGCGCGGACGTCGTGGCCGAAGCCGCAGCCGGGGACGAGGACGCGACCGTGGACCGGTTCGGTGGCGAGGAAATCGACGAGGCCGGGGCTGGGCGCGCCTTTTTCCCAAGGGGTGTCGTTGGTTTGATACTGGGCTTCCCAATCGGTGGGCATAGGTGGTGGACTTAAAGAGAATCGCGCACTTTTCTGTTCAACCCCTTCAGGGTTGGAACCGCTGGTGGTGAGGAACCCAGGGTAGCTCGTTCCTCGCAACCCTGGGCTGGATGATGGAACGCCGCTGGCGTTCGAGCCAGTCCGCCCGGTTTATCAAAAAGCCGCCATGGCCATGCTCGGCGGCGCGATCATCTCGAGCTGGGCGTTCGAACATACTCATTTAGTGGCGGCGCCAGGTGGTGGTCTCGGCGACGCTCCATTGGTACTTGCGGACGTGTTCGCGGATGAGGAGCGGCTGGTTGCTGGTCTTGAGGAGGGTGAAATGGGGCTCCAGCGTGGATTGCAGGGCGTCGCGCGTGGGGCGGCGTTGACCGTCCTGCTCGAAACCCCCGAGCCAGTTTTCGCGCGGCGTGAAATCTCTCATCCAGGTGTACGGGGAGGCGATGACGACCTGACCGCCGGGATTGACCAGTGAGGGCAGGCGCTCGAGCAAGCGGCGCGGGTCGTTCAGGCGGTCGATGAGATTCGCCATGAGGATGGCGTCGAAGGTGCCGAGGTCGGCGCGCAGGTCGAGGGCGTCACCGCGCTCGAAATGCACGCGGTGGCAGTCGATGTCGGCAGAGATGCGGGCGACCGACGGAGTGGACAGATCGCCTTCGTCGCGCCGGAGGTAGGGCAGTTCGCGCTGATCGCGAAGCTGCGTGGCGGCGGTGATGAAGCGCTGGGAGTAATCGATGCCGATGACCTCGGCGCAGTGGCGGGCGAGTTCGAAGGTGGAACGACCGACCGCGCACCCGAGGTCGAGGGCGCGGGCCTTCGGCGGCAACGATTTCACGTCGAAGCACTCGGTGACGCAGCGCACCGGGTAGTGCAACGCGTCCGCGGGGCCGCCTGGCCAGGGCAGGATATCATTATCCTCGCCGTAGTGAAACAGGAGGTACTCGGCGAGAAGCTGGTCGGTCTCGTAGATGTTCACGCGAGCAGGCCGCGCAGGTAGGCGGCCGGCGCGTAATTCTCGATCAGGACGACGGTCTCGCCGTTGCGGTGCAGGCGCACTTGCGGGACGTTGATTTCCGGGGTCTTGGTGGGCGAGAAGAGGATGTCGTCGTGCGTGGCGTTCTTCTTGTTGGCGAAGAGGTCGGGCGTGAGGCGTCCGCCGAGATGGTCGCTGCGGCCGGTGGCCACGTGCATGGTGCCGAGGATTTTTTCGTCCTGGATGTCGCGCCCGGAGACAGGGAGTTCCTGGGTGCCGAAGCCGAGTTCGCCGAGTTCGCCGGTGACGGGATCGGAGGTGAGCTTTTCGTTGTGCGCGTCGACGGTGGCCTGGCTGCCGCGCAGGAGAGCGGCTTGCTTGATGCGGCCGCCGGTGACGGTCATGAGGCCGATGGTGCCGTCCTCGTACTTGTGCGGAAACTGGCCGGTGGCATCGGCGGGGACGTAGTAGATTTCGCCCGCGGGAAGATTGGCGATATCGGGGCCGCCACGGCAGAGGCCATGGCTCTTCTGCGCCTCCTGCTGGCCGAGGTCGAGGTGCAGGGTGAAGCGTTGCTGGTCGAAGACGTAATCGATCTCCGCCCAATCGGCCTTGGTCATCCCGAGGCGCAGTTTTTCGGCCTGCTTGCTGACTTCGAAATAATCGACGGCCAGACCGGAACTGAGGATGACCTGGTTCATGCCGTGCATGGTGGCGCCGCGGAAGCCGTACTTCTTGGCGAAGGCGGTGAGGGGCGCGGTCGCCGAGTAGGTGGAGACGCAGAGAATGAGGTCGTATTTCTTGTAAACGTCCTCGACGAGGTCGACCTCGCGGCCGTCGGTGGCGTAGCCGGTGGTGGGCAGGTCGAGGTTGCTGCCGCCGGTGAGTTCGTAGGCGAACATTTCGCCGCCCTTGAGGCCGAGTTCGTAGATCACGCCGTTGCGCAGGCCCTGGTAGATGGCGTCGTGCGCATGCCGCTGGATGGAGAGGTCGGGATTTTGCAGGAAACGGAAGCCTTCGACCTCCTGCGGGTTCTCCAGGTCGATGAGGACGCAGACGCGTTCGCCCGCCTTGGGGTCGAAAACCGTGCGCAGCAGCCGGCTGAGGCTGAACGGCGGGAACTCGCGGGGACGATCTACAGGAGTCTGTTCGATGGTGGCATTCATGGTTGGTTAACGTAGCTGATATTTTAGGTTCGCAACAACTTCTACGTTGTGCGGGAGGGTATGGTTGCATTCCCGCAGGCGTTCTTCCAACAAATCAATTCTGACGGACCGCGTTCAGAGTAAAGTGGAGCGTCGTCCCCTGACCGAACGGACGATGGAAACGGCTGGGCTACGGCGCAATACGTGACCAAATCGGCGCGCAATGGCAATCTCGCCTTGCGCCCGCGGGCAAGACGCGCGATGCGGCTAGGGTGACCTGGCAAACCCGCACCCGCACTCTCGATCTCGCGCAGCGCGGGCTCATCATGGGCGTGGTCAATGTGACCAGCGATTCGTTCTCGGACGGCGGGCAATTTGCCGGGGTGAAAAGCGCGGTGGCCCAAGCGCGGCAACTGGTCGCGGAAGGCGCGGCGATCATCGATATCGGTGGCGAATCGACGCGGCCCGGCGCGCAGCCCGTGCCGGAGACGGAGGAATTGCAGCGGGTGCTGCCGGTGATCGAGCGGCTGGCGGGCGATGCGCGCTTCATCCTTTCGATTGACACAATGAAGCCCGCCGTGGCGCGCGCGGCGATCGAAGCGGGCGTGGAGATCGTGAATGATGTGACCGGCCTGCGCGACCCGGCGATGCGCGCCGTGGTGCGGGAGACAGGCGCGGGCGCGATCGCCATGCATATGCAGGGCTCGCCGCGCGATATGCAGCGCGCGCCGCACTACGACGACGTTGTGGCGGAAATCAGGGATTTTTTTCGACAAACATTTTCCGCTTGCCTAGCGTGTGGGATCGACCCTATGCGCCTCGCTTTCGACCCCGGAATCGGCTTTGGCAAAACGGTGGAGCACAATTTCGCTCTGCTGCGGAGCCTTGATGCCATGAAGGTGGAGGGGCGACCGCTGGTGCTGGGGGTATCGCGCAAATCCTTTCTCGGCAAAATCGCCGGCAGTGACGCGCTGGCGGACCGGGCGTGGCCGACGGTGGCCCTGACCAGCTATGGGCGGACGCGCGGGGCGAATGTTTTTCGCGTGCACGAGGCGCGCCCCAATTTGGAGGCTCTCCGCATGACGGAAGCCATCCTCGACCAGGAGGCGGCTGCATGAACCCGGTCGACTTCGCCGTGGCGCACTGGAAGGACGCTGTGGAAATCGCGCTGCTCGCGGTGACGATCTATTACACGTGGCGCTTTTTCAAGGGGACGCCCGGGGCGAATGTGCTGGTGGGGCTGGTGGTGCTGTTCCTGGCGGTGATGATGCTTTCCCAGCTCCTCGGCCTCACGGTCATCGGCGCGATCTTTGAGAGCTTGTCAAAGGTGCTGGTGATCGCCCTGGTCATTATCTTCCAACCGGAATTGCGGCGCGGGCTGGCGGCGCTCGGCGGGCACCGGCTTTTCTTCGCGGCCAATCAGAACCGGGAGACGCTGGAACTGGTGCGCGAGATCACCTTCGACCTCGCCAATCGCCAGCTCGGCGCGCTGATCGCGATCGAGCGCGGGCAGAATATCGAGGCCTTTGCCGAGAGCGGGGTGAAGATCGATTGCGCGCTCTCGACGGAGCTGGCGGTGAGCATTTTCTTTCCCAAGACGCCGTTGCACGACGGCGGGATCATTATTCGCAACGACCGAATCATCTCGGCGGCGAGCATCTTCCCGATCACGCAACGCGCGGACCTCGACCGGGCGCTGGGGCTGCGACATCGGGCGGCGCTGGGGCTCACGGAAGAGAGCGACGCGATTGTCATTGTCGTCTCCGAGGAAACGGGGATCGTTTCCATTTGTCATCGCGGGCTCATCGAAAGAAGCTTCGACCCGGAAAGCTTCGATCATCGACTCGCCGAACTGTTCACCCTGAAAGATGAAAGTGATACTAAACAACTGGCTGGCAAAACTGCTGTCCCTGGTACTCGCCGTCATTCTGTGGTCGGTCATCCATCGGAGCCTGGAAACGACCGCCTCGCCTTCTAATTTTCAAATTGAGTTCGAAAAGCGCTTCCATGCGCAGGACAAATTCCAGTTTGATGCCAGCAGCCATGGCACCTCGAAAAAATAAACCCATTTCTCAAACCGAAAACGGCAACGGCGGACGCAAGATCTTCGGCACGGACGGGGTCCGCGGCACGGCGAACATCGAGCCGGTAACCGCGGAAACCGCCCTTAAGCTGGGCCGCGCGGCGGCGCATGTTTTCGCGGAAATGAGCGCGCAGGCTGGCCGCGCGGGCGGGCGCACCACCATCGTCATCGGCAAGGACACGCGGCTCTCCGGCTATATGCTGGAGAACGCGCTCGCTGCGGGGGTGATGTCACTCGGGGCGGACGTGTTGCTCATCGGGCCGCTGCCGACACCGGGGGTCGCTTACATCACGCGCTCACTGCGGGCGGATGCGGGCATCGTGCTCAGCGCGTCGCACAATCCCTACGAGGACAACGGCATCAAATTTTTCCGGCACGATGGTTACAAGCTCGACGACGAGATCGAGCAGCGCATCGAGCACCTGGTCTTCAGCGGCGAGATCGAATCGATCCGGCCCACCGCGGGGAAGATCGGCCGCGCGACCCGTATCGACGATGCGCTCGGGCGCTACGTGGAGTTTGCGAAGCAGAGCTTTCCGCGCGGGCGCACCCTCGAGGACATGCGCATCGCCGTCGATTGCGCCAATGGCGCGGCTTACAAGTCGACGCCGTGCATCCTGCGGGAACTCGGCGCGGAGATCATCGTGGCGCACAACACGCCGAACGGCCGCAACATCAACCGCGAGTGCGGCAGCACGCACCCCGAGGAAATCCAGCGCATCGTCAAGGAAACCAAGGCGCAGGTGGGCATCAGCCACGATGGCGATGCGGACCGCGTGCTGCTCTGCGACGAAAACGGCGACGTGGTGGACGGCGACGAGATCATGGCTATCTCGGCCCTCGATTTCATCAAGCGGGGATGCCTCGCCCAGAACACGCTCGTGGCCACGGTGATGAGCAACTTCGGCCTCGATGAGACGCTGCAAAAGCACGCGGGGCGCGTCCTGCGCACCAAGGTGGGCGACCGCTACGTGATCGAAGCGATGATGAAGGACGATCTCAACGTAGGCGGGGAGCAAAGCGGCCACATGATCTTCCGCGATTTCTCGACGACCGGCGACGGCATCGTGAGCGCGCTGCAAATCCTCCGCATCATGACGGAGACGGGCAAGCCGTTGAGCGAGTTGAAGGCCTGCCTGTCGAAATATCCGCAGGCGCAACGCAACTTGAAGGTCCGCGAAAAGAAACCGCTCGAGGAGCTTCCGGATGTCACCAAGCTGGTGCAGGAAGCCGAGAAGGAACTCGCGGGCGCGGGCCGCGTACTGCTGCGCTATTCCGGCACGGAACCGAAAATCCGGCTGCTCATTGAAGGGCGCGACGGGGAGCGGATCAATGTGCAGGCCGATCAGATTGCAAACGCGATTCTCGAGCGAATCGGCGCGTAACGCGTGAACCTTTTCCTGACCGGCACCGACACGAACGTCGGCAAGAGCTATGTCGCGGCGCTGCTCGTCCGCGCACTGCGCGCAGCGGGACGTGGTTGCGTGGGGCTCAAGCCGATCTGCTGCGGTGAGCGCGAGGATGCGACGCTTTTGCACGCGGCGGCGGACGGCGCGATCACGCTCAATGACGTCAACCCCGTGTGGCTGCGGGCACCCGCCGCACCGTACACCGCCAGCTTGATTGAAAATCGCGCGGTCGACCTGGCCCTCATCCGCGAGTCTTTCGCCCGTGCTCGCAGCGCGCACGAATCATTGATCGTGGAGGGCGCGGGCGGCTGGCTCGTGCCGATCACGCGCGATTACTTCGTGGCGGATCTCGCGGCGGAGTTCGGGCTGCCGGTGGCCATCGTCGTCGCGAACCGCCTCGGCGCGCTCAACCATGCGTTGCTGACCGTGGCCGCGGTGCGCGCCCGCGGGCTCGAATGCGCCGGGCTGATCATCAACCATCCCTCGGCGGAGGAAGACATCGCGACGACGACGAATCGCGGCGTGCTCGAGGAGATGGCTGGAGTGCCGATACTTTTCGACATCGCCTACGGCCAGCGCGGGATCAAGCTCACGACCACTTGAGACTTCGCCCATGGCCGCGCTGACCATCGAGCAAGCACTGCAGGCGGCCATCGCTCAACATCAGGCCGGGCATCTTGCTGCGGCGGAGGCGATCTACCGCCAGATCCTCGCCGTGCAACCGAACCACGCCGACGCCTTGCATCTGCTGGGCGCCGCCGCATTGATGTCGGGACGCCATGAAGAGGCCCGTGACTTGATCGAACGGGCGGTGGCTTTGTCTCCCGACAACCCGGCCTACGAATCCAATTTCGGTGAGGCGTGCCGTCGTCTCGGACGATTGGATGAGGCGGTCGATCACCTCCGGCGCGCGGTCGCTCTTCAGCCCGATTTTGCGGATGCCTTGAACAACCTCGGAAGCACGCTGGCCCTACTCGAACGATGGGACGAAGCCATCGCGTGCTTGCAACGCTGCGCGGCGCTCCGCCCCGACCACGTGGGCACCCTCAACAATCTCGGCCTGGCTTTCATGAGACAGGATCGGACGCAGGAAGCGGCGGTGACCTATCGGCAGCTAGCGACGCTGATGCCAAACTCCGCGGAAGCGCACAACAACCTGGCCGAAGCACTGCTCAAGGGACGCTGCTGGGACGAGGCCATTCTCTGCTGCCAGCGCGCACTGGTCCTGGCGCCGGATTATGTGGAAGCACACGGCAATCTCGGCATGGCCTGTCTGGGTGCAGGGCAGCGCGATGAAGCCGTTGCGAGCCTCGAGCGCGCCCTGATGCTCCGGTCGGATTCGGCCAGCTTGCTGACCGGGCTCTCCGCGGCGCTACTGGAACGGGGCGAGTACGAGCGGGCGCGGCAGCTCTGCGAGCGGGCACTCGCCGTCGATCCCGGTTTTCCACTTGGTCACTGGACTCGCTCGCTGGCGCTCTTGTCCCTCGGCCGCTTCGAAGAAGGATGGAGAGAATATGAGTGGCGCTGGCAATGCCCTCCGCTCTCGACTTTCCGCCGGCGTTTTCCCGTACCGCAATGGGATGGCCCGGCCGCGCCTGGCCAGACGATCCTCGCGCATGCGGAGCAGGGCTACGGCGATGCCCTGCAATTCCTGCGTTACGTGCTGCTCTTGCGGCAGAGACCCGGAGTGGATCGGGTGATCCTGGAATGCGGCCGTCCACTGGTCCGGTTGTTCGCTTCTTCCATCGGCGACGGCGTCGAAGTCTTTCCCCGCGAGACGTGGGACGGAAGCGATCTGCCTCCCTTCGACCGGCATATTCCATGGATGAGCCTGCCGCTGGCGCTCGGTTTGTTCGAACCGCAAACGATGGCGGAGCCTTATTTGCGCGCGGATCCCGAACTGCGGCACGCCTGGCGGGAGCGGCTCGGTGCCGGTCAACCGTTCCGCGTGGGCCTGGTTTGGGAGGGAAACCGCGATCACCAATGGTACCGGTATCGTTCCATTGCGGCCGAAAAATTCCTCCCCCTATTGCGCCTGCCCGGCGTCGCTTTCTATGGCTGGCAAACGGAGCCGGGGAATGACACGCCGCGGGCGCTGGTGGAAGCCGGGCTGATCGACGTGACGGCGAACATCACCGACTTCGCCGAAACGGCAGCGTTGATGGCCGAGCTCGACCTGGTCATTTCGGTGGATACCGCCGCGGCGCACCTCGCCGGCGCGCTGGGGCGTCCCGTCTGGACATTGCTCCCCTTCGTCGCCGATTGGCGCTGGGGAAGCGAGGGAGAGGCTACACCATGGTATCCGGGCATGCGCCTCTTCCGCCAGCCAGCCGAGGGCGATTGGGATGCCGCGCTGGATCGGGTCGCTCGTTCCTGCCGCACCGCAGCAGTGTCGAAATTGAACCGCGAACCGGCATAGCGTGGCGAGCGGCGTGCGGACCCTTTCCTTAAGACCGGGCGGCTTTGCCGAAGCGCCGCAGGAAGCTTATGCCAAAACCGCCAACTGCGCCCGCAAGCCATCGAGGCCCGGAATCCGCGCCAGCACTTCGCGCAAGGAAGCGAGCGCCCCGGGGATGTGCTCGAGGAAATGCGAACGCTCCTTCACGTGGCCAAGAAAGCCGTAGGCTCCGAGCGCCTGCATCAAGCGCTGCATGGCGCAGAGATCGTAGACGGCCGCGAAGTCCGCAGCGGGTGTCTGGCCGAAATCCGTCAGCGCTTCAAGATAGTGGTCGAGCAACTCAGCACGCTCGGTGTCAGGCAGGCGCACATAGGGGTCGTAGAGTAGCGAAGCGAGGTCGTACTGCGGCAGGCCGGGGCGCATGCCCTGGAAATCGATGAAGCACGCGGTGCCGTCCTTGACGACGATGTTTTGCGATTGGAAATCGCGATGCACGTAACAGCGCGGGAGTTCGGCGAGTTGCGTGGCGATTTCGCTTAACCGCGCGCGGTCGCACTTTTCCTCGACGTCATCCGCATCGAGTCCGAAGTGGCGCACGAGACAGTTTTCTAGAAAATAATTTTGCTCCCAGCGATAGAGCTCGGCGTTGAACTCGGCCTGGAGCTGCGGTGGCTCAACCGGCGTGGCGACGTGCGCGCGGGTATGCAGGGTGAGCAATTGATCGAGCGCGCTGTGATAGAGATCGCGGCGCAGGGGCCATGGCTCGGTGCGGTAGCTCCAGAGATCGCGATCCCCGAGGTCCTCCATCCAGATGAGGCCCTCCTCGTCGTCGTGAAAATAAATCTCCGGCACGCGCACGCCGACCTCGCCAAGAAAGCGCGCGATGGCCACGTAGTGCCTGTTCTCCTCCCGCTGCCGGCCATACTTGGCGAGGATCATCGAGTGCTCGTCGCTAAAGGCCATGCGGTAGAATTTCCGATCCGAGCCTCCCTTCTCCAGCGGATGGACGATGATCTCCTGCCGCGCAAAACGCGGGAAGCGGATGACGGTTTTTTCGATGAGTTGGGAAACGGCGGCCATCAGATAGTTGTCGGTTCGTCAGAAGTCGGCGTGGGAGTGGATACCTTCCACACGCTGACCGTCGGTGACGATACAATGATTGAGGAGTGTACCTGAAGCGATTTCCGCGCCTTCCCAGACAAGAGAATCATTGACGCTCGCATGTTCGCCGATGCGGGCGCCGGGGCCGATGGCGGTCGCGCCGCTGATCGTCGCCGTGGGCGCGATTTCCGCCGTGGGATCGATCCACGGGGCAGACTGCGGCGTCGCGAGCGCGCCGTGGACCGCGAGGTAATGCTCGCGGTTGCCGAGATCCCACCAGTGCCCCTCGTCGATGACCACGCCGCCGAGTTTCGCACCGGCGCGAATCATGTCGCAGAAAATGGGGACGACGCTGATCTTGGTGGCGGCGGGTATGCGCGCGATGAAATCGGAGTTCACCAGGTAAATGCCGGTGAAGAGGAAGCGCGGCCCGGCCGCCGCATCGACGCGATCACCGATGTCCGTGATGCGCCCGCTGGTGGCATCGAAGGCGACCTGCAGCGGCCCGCCCGAGGAACGCAGCACCATGGTCACCTCATTTCCGGAGTCGAAATGCACGCGCACTGCACTGTCGAGCGGCAGATCGCTGAGGATGTCGCCGTTGTAGACGAGAAATGTCCCGGGCCCGAGCAGGTCGCGCACATTCCAGATGCCACCGGCGGTTTCCAGTACCTCTGGCTGCTCGTCGCGAAAGGCGAGCGGCGCGCCGCGGTAGGCCGGCTCCGGGAAGAAGCGCGCATAGGCTTCCGAGCGCCAGTGGGTATTGACGACCAGGCGCTCGACGCCGATGCCGAGCAGGTGGTCGAAGGCGTAGGTGATCAGCGGCCGGTTCGCGACCGGGATGAGCGGCTTCGGACGGCGGGCGGTCAGCGACTTGAGTCGCGTGCCGAGGCCGGCGCCGAGAACGAAAGCAGTGCGGATCACTCGTGGGTTTCTAGCAAAAAATCCACCCGCCGTCCCTCGGGCCGGTTATTCGGCGGGGACGACGGGTGGAAGTTGGATGGGAATTCGCGGTCGGAACCGCGAAAAGGGTTACTTGCCTTTCTTCTCGTCTTTCGGCGCTTCGATCGGCGGCTGCGCGACCTGCGTCGGCGGTTCCTGAGGCGGCGGGGCGACGTTCACGACCTGGAAGTTCTGGCAGGTCTGGGCGAGCAATTGCGCGAGGCGCACCACGCCGGAGGGCGTCATGGCCACGCGGGTGTGGATCGGCAGCAGGGACACGCCGGGACGATCAGCCACGATGCCGGAAGTGAAATCGAGATAGACTTCTTCAGCACCGACACTGACCAAAACGTGGTTGGCGTAACTCGCCTTGAGATCGTCGTAACGAACTTGAAGGACTTGTTGGTTGGAGGGTTGGTTGGACATAGGGGTGCTTTGCTAAACTCGGTCGGGACCCATTGCAACTGCTGAAATGCCATAATTAGCAGTTTTTTATCACCGGTGAAAATACGGTCAATTCCCGCCCAGTAAACGATTCCGCGCCTCCACGGTTTCCAGACCTTCGACGGCCACGACTTTGTCCCGCGACTTTCCGCCGGAAATGATTTCGACCGCCCGAGCGGGAACCTGAAGCCGTTCGGCGAGGAAATCCCGCAGCGCTTCGTTGGCTTTGCCTTCCACCGCCGGGGCCTGGATCTTCACCTTGATGGCGTCGCCGTGCACGCCCACGACTTCACTGCGACGGGCATTCGGAACGACCCGCAACCGCAGGATGGCCTTCGCGCCCAAACTCAAGCGCGCGGCTTGATGTAGATGCCGATCAGCGGCCGGGGAGAGGGGTGCAGGGAAAGGAAGTCGCTCACAAACCCTTGCTCCGTGCGGAGCTCCACATGGCCGGCTCCCTTGCCGCCGTAAACGATCACCGAGCCCAGCGGGGCCTTCCATGGATTGCTTTCCTTGATCTGCTGGAAACCGAAATTCTTCGTCAGGTCCCCACCGGCTTGCTTGGCGAATTCCGACGCCGGGCGGGTGGGGATGATGTGGGCCGCGACCAAGGCGTCCTTCACGTAGTGCCAGCAACGGCTGGTGGAATGCTTCTTCGCCCGGGCAGCAGCGATCTCAGCGGCGTGGATCATCCGCTGGTCGTAACGGAAACGGCCGGCTTGGGGGCCAAACTTGGGCACCTGCGTCGGATCGAGCTTCTGCGCGGTCTTCGGGTTATAGAGCGATTCACTGGTCGCAGCGCGCCCACACAGAGGTGCGATGAAGGCCAAGACACACAGAATGAGGCAGATGCGGAGTTTCTGGTTCATAGCTTGATAAAAGGCGCGGACGGTAACCCGGGAGACATGATCGTCAACCGACTTTTCCCGCTCCTTCAAATTTTTATCAAAGCAGGAATCTAGCCCAATCCGGGGATTTCTTTTGCCTGCGACCCACGATTTGCCGTTAAGGTTTGCCGTGCATCCTGCCACCCCGCTGACCGAACTGGACTGGATTCCCGTCCCCCGGCGGCGGCAGCTCGAGCGTGTCGGGATCACCACGGTGGACGGATTGCTCACCCATTTTCCCAAGCGTTACGAGGACCGCACGCGCTTCGATCACTTTCCCACCGGCGACAGCGACCAGCCGGTCTGCGTGTGTGGCCTGGTGAAGAAGACCAGCCTGCGCCGGTTTGGCGGCCGGCAGAAGATGTTCGATGTGGTCCTGGAGGAGGAGAATTCTCACGCCCTCAGCCAGCCGCTGATCTGCCGGTGGTTCAATGCGCACTGGGTGGAAAAGATGATCGTCACCGGCCAGCGGCTGGTCGTCTACGGACGGCCCAAACACAGCAAGTCCAGCGTCGTCATTGCCCACCCGGAATTCGAGATCGTGGAAAACGATGCCGAGGTGTCGCTCCATCTCAATCGCATCACGCCGATTCACCGGGCGACCGAAGGGCTGTCGCCCCGCGTCATGCGCCGGCTGATTTGGGACGTGCTGGAGCTGGTCGCGAAATCGCCGATCCATCCCCTGCTCCCTCCCACGCTCGATGCCACCCCGCGCGGGTGGGCGCTGCGGCAGATCCATTTTCCCGAATCTCAGGAGGCCTTGGAAAAGGCGCGCCGGCATCTCGTGCTCACCGAATTTTTCGGCATGCAGCTCTGCCTGGCGGCCAAACGTGCTGAGCAAACCAGCCAGCCTGGCGCGGTGCATTTTGTCTCCGATTCCTTGATGAAGCGACTGCACGCCGCGCTGCCCTTTCCGCTCACCGGCGCGCAGCAGCGGGCCATCGCGGAAATCCGCGCCGACCTGGCCAGTACGCACCCGATGAACCGCCTGCTGCACGGCGACGTGGGCTCGGGCAAAACGCTCGTCGCCCTCAGCGCGATGCTCCTGGCGGTCGAAGCCGGCTACCAGGCGGCGCTCATGGCCCCCACGCAAATCCTTGCCGAGCAACATTACCTCAACTTCCTGCACCTCTGTGAACCGCTCGGCCTGCGGGTCTCGCTGCGCACCGGCGCACGCCGCGAAGACAGCTCCGCCCTGCCCCTCATTTCCGCGGGAGCTTCGCCCGGCGAGGAGCCGCATCTCCTCGTCGGCACGCACGCCCTGCTCTTCGAAGGTGCGGGCTTCACTCGGCTCGGCCTCGCCGTCATCGACGAGCAGCACAAATTCGGCGTTCTCCAGCGGGCCCGGCTGCGCAGCCAAGGCGTCGCGCCGGATGTCCTCGTGATGACCGCCACGCCCATCCCGCGCACGCTGACCATGACGCTCTACGGCGACCTCGACGTCAGCACGCTCGACGAACTGCCCGCGCATCGCGGCAAGATCGTCACCGCCGTGCGCGATACGGCCAAGCTGCCGGACGCGGTCAAGTTTCTGCGCGAACAGCTTGAAGCCGGGCGGCAGGCTTACGTCGTCTATCCGCTCATCGATGAATCCGAGAAACTCGAAGCCAAGGCCGCAGCCACCGAGTTTGCCAAATGGCAGGAGTTGCTCGCCCCGATGCCGTGCGCCCTGCTCCATGGCCGCATCGCGCCCGAGGAGAAGGACGCGATCATGGAGAAATTCCGGCGTGGGGAGACCAAGGCGCTGATCGCCACCACCGTCATCGAAGTCGGTATCGACGTGCCGAACGCCTCCATCATGCTGATCGAGAATGCCGAACGCTTTGGACTGGCCCAACTGCACCAGCTCCGCGGCCGCATCGGCCGTGGCCGGCACAAGAGCTATTGCATCCTGCTGCGTTCCCCGAAAGTGGAGGCGGAAGCCTCGGAAAAGCTGCGCATCCTCGAGGAGACTTCCGACGGCTTCGACATCGCCGAGGCGGACCTGCGGCTCCGCGGGCCCGGCGACATCCTCGGCACCGCGCAGAGCGGTCTCCCCCCGCTCAAGCTCGGCAACCCGATTGCCGACCACGAATGGATGCGCCTCGCCCGCAATGCGGCGTTCCTGCTCTTCGAGCGTGACCCGCAACTCGCCCAGCCGGAGAATGAAAGCTTTCGGCGCGTGCTTGCCGAGACCCGCAAGCTCATGCTTTCACAAGTCAGCTAGACCCTTCATGCGCCGCTCGCTTTTCATCTTCCTCGTCGCCGCCCTGGCCGCCTTCGGCCTGTACCGCTGGTCGCAGCTCGATCATCGGCTGCACGGCCAGGCCGTGGCCGAACAATACACGCCAGCCGACGGCCCGAGGATCGACCCGAAGGACGTGCAAGTCCTGACGGCGCTCGACGCCGAATACACGCGGCTCGTGCAGGCGGTCATCCCGTCGGTGGTCAGCATCACGACGTCGCGCCACCTCCAGGCCCAGAATCCCGCGGTCATCGATCCCTTCGAATTCCTCTTTCGCCGCCGGAATCCCACCCCGCAGGAGCAGACGGCCCTGGGGTCCGGTGTCATCGTCTCGCTCGAAGGCCACATCCTCACCAATCACCACGTCATCGCCAACATGGAGAAGATTGAAGTCCAGCTCACCGATGGCCGGGTGCTGCCCGCCCAACTCATCGGTTCCGATGAGCAGACAGACATCGCCGTGCTGAAAATCACCGCAGACAAGATCGAGCCGCTGTTACTGGGCAACAGCGACAACGTGCGCGTGGGGCAGATGGTCTTCGCCGTGGGCAATCCCTTCGGCCTGCAAGAGACCGTCACGCAAGGCATCATCAGCGCCAAGGGGCGGCGCGCCATGGCGGACAGCGGCGTGGAATTCCTCCAGACCGATGCCGCGGTGAACCAGGGCAATTCCGGCGGCCCGCTGATCAACCTGAAGGGCGAGATCATCGGCATCAACAGCGCCATCTTCTCCACCTCCCAGGAAGGCGCATGGCTCGGCATCAGCTTCGCCATCCCCTCGAACGTGGCGCGGCGCGCGCTGGAGAGCGTGCTGAAGACGGGGCGTATCGTGCGCGGCTATCTCGGGGTGACCATGGTGAACATCTCGGACATCACCCCCGAAGCCGCGCACAGCCTGGGGCTGCACGACGCCGCAGGCGTGGTCGTGGCGCAAGTCATGCCAGACTCGCCAGCGGAGAAAGCGGGCCTCAAGCCCGGCGATCTCATCCGCCGTTTCAATGGGCGCCCCGTGCCGGACAAAATCTTCTTCCGGAGCCGGGTCGCGGAACTCGATGTGAACTCCCAGGCTCAGCTCACGATTGTCCGCAATGGCCAGGAACAAATGCTGACCGTCCAAATCGTCGAGGCTCCCGCAGGGCTCAACTCCAATCCCACGCGCATCCCGCGCTAAGTTCGAGATCGCTTGGCGCCATCTGAATGCCATTGAATGGCATTACCGCCGCTCTGCGCCGCGTGCACCGACACAAAAATACGGACCTTGACCAGCCTTGACCAGCCTTGACCAGCCTTGACTCGCCTAAGTCTACTCTGGAGCCGCCATAGGCCAATCAAGGCCGCCCCACAGCGCCCGCAGTGGTATCTTATTGCATATCAATTGCATCTACTTACTCCCCCTTGTGTTTCAAAGAACCATTCCCATTCCCATTCACCACCATCACATCACCACTTCAAACCCTTTTCTACCATCAACACCTACGATAGCAAAAGACCAGCAAATAGCAAGCTGAAATCGGGCGGTGGGAGGAACGGCTTTTCATTCACTTGTATAGCGCGCGCCCCCTTCCACCCGTCATTCTGAGCCTGCGAAGAACCTCTGATCTCTGCCTTTCTTCACCAATTCGGCAGAAGATGGCGCCAAGCTTGCGCTCTCGACCCCGCGTCAGATGCCGGAGCGAAATCAGAGGTCCTTCGCAAGCTCAGGATGACGGGAGTGGGAGCGCCTTCGGCGCGCACGCCGGCCACGCGCTAAAAATCAAATTGATCGATGTTCGAGTCGTTGAAGATGAACGGCTGGCCGAGGACGATGCTGTCGCCTTCGATTTTCAGGGTGCCGAGTCTGCCGGCATCGTATTCTTTCGCGCCGGGCTTGAGCTTGCCGTTGGCGAGGTCGACGGCGGCCTTGATCGTCAGATAACCGAGATCCTTGGTCTTCCACAGCACCACGCTCTGCGTCACGCCCTCGTGGACGTACTTGCGATTCTCACTGGGGAGACCGAGCCCGATTACCTTGACCATGCCGGTCTTGCCCGCCTGCTTCACGGCTTCCGCGGCGCCGGGCACGGCGGGGGAGCAGATGGCCATGATCAATTTGAGATTCGGATTCGCGCTCAGGAGATTCGTCGCCTCGGCCTGGGCTTTGTCCTTCAAGTCGTCGCACGGCTTGGTGTCCACGAGCTTCATCTTCGGGTACTTCTCCGCCAGTCGCGCTTCGATGTTCTTGCGCCATTCGTTCATGTTCGCCGCGGTAAGCGAAGCGGTGATGATCGCAAATTCCCCTTCGCCGTCGGTCAGCCGCGCGGCCTCATCCATGAGCGTCTGGGCGATGCCTTGCGGGGTCGCTTGATTGATGAAGAAATCGCGTGATTCGGGATTCGCGTCGGAATCGTAGGTCACGACTTTGATCCCCTTCTCGCGGGCCTTCTTCAGCGCGGTGGAAATGCCTTCCTTGTTCTCACAGGCGGCGGCGATGACATCGACGCCGAGGGTGATCCAGTTCTCGATGATCTCGTTTTGCTTCGCCGGGTCGGGCTCGGTAGGCCCATCGAAGAGCAGTTCCACGCCGAGCTCTTTCGCCGCTTCATCGGCGCCGGCTTTGCAGGAAATGAAATAGGCGTTGCCCTTGCTCTTGGGCATGAGGGCGATGGTGAGTTTCTTCGCGCCCGAGCCTGGGCCGGAGCTGCTCTCCGGGGCTTTGTTACAGGCGGACAAAAGCGCGAGGGACGCGCAGAGGGCGAGGGAAAGGAGGCGTTTCATGGGGAAGAGGGAGGGGCGGAAGGATGGCGCGGGGCGCGAAACTTGGCGAGCAGCTTTGGCAAGGTGCTGGCACTGAGCGCCGCCAGCAAAAGGGCGCCGGTGAGCAGGCCGGCCATCTCGCGCGGCTGGCGGGCGTGCACGAGGCCGTTATTCAGCACCGCAATTGCCGCCACGCCGAGCAACGTGCCATGCACCGAGCCCACGCCGCCGAAGATGCTCGTGCCGCCGAGCACCACCGCGGTGATGGCGAACAGCTCGTAACCCGTGCCGGCATCCGCCTTCGCCTGACCCAGGCGCGCCGTGTAAATGATCGCCGCCAGCGCCGCGACGATGCCCGCGAGGATGTAGGCCTGCGCCAGACGCCGCTCGACCGGCAACCCGGCAAAGCGCGCACCCTCCGGCGCAAAGCCGATCGCGCGCAGGGAACGCCCGAAGGTCGTGCGATGTACGAGCAGCCAAACGCCCACGGCGACTGCGAGGAAGAACCACACCTGAGTCGGCAACCCGGCAAAATGCTGCTGGCCCAAGGCGAGGAACGAGTCGGGAAAATTGGTGAACGTGTCGACCCCGCGCGTGATGGCTTCGGCAAACCCGCGAAAGAGCGAGTAGGTGCCGAGCGTCACGATCAACGCGGGCAACCGCAGGCGGGCGATCAGCACTGCATTCAAGCCACCGGCGAGTGCGCCGATCAAGAGCGTGCAGACTGCCGCCAGCGGCAAGGACATCCCCGCATCGCGCCATAGTTTTCCGAAGAGAATCGCGCAGAGTCCCAATAGCGAGCCGACTGAGAGATCAATCCCGCCGGTGAGGATGATCGGTGTCATGACCAACGCGAGGAGCCCGATCTCCGCCGAGTGCCGCATGATGTCGAAGGTATTGTCGAGCGTTCCGAATCGGCGCCCCACGGCATTGAAATAGAACCACTCGGCCACCAGCACGAGCAGGAGGATCGTCTCATGGCGGAAGAGCAGCGCTCCGAACCTGCTGTGACGGTTTTGTGTGGCTGCAGAGATAGACATTTTAGTGGCTCAAAGCTCCTCCTC